>CAILTZ010000300.1 GCA_903837255.1 uncultured Pirellula sp.
GTCGGCGTCCTGTTCGATCGCACCTGATTCGCGGAGGTGGCTCAGCCGCGGTCGGTGGTCTTTGGAGTCTTCGGCTTGGCGGTTTAGCTGAGAGAGGCATAGCACAGGAACGTTTTGTTCCCGGGCGAGCATTTTGAGTCGGCGGGCGATTTTGGCGACCTGTTCCTGGCGTGGGTCTCTGGAGTTATCCGGTTCGATCAGTTGCAGATAGTCGACGACGATCAAACCGAGCTTTTTGTTGGTCTTTTGATTTTCCAATTTGGAGATTCGGCGAGCAACAGCAGCGATCTCGCTGACGGTCCGGCTCGGAGAATCATCGATGTAAAGGGGAGCTACAGAGATGTCCGCAGCATGCTTGATCAGGCGTTGCTGCTCTTCGTGTGTGATCGTGCCGACTCGCATCCGAGAGCCATTGACCCTGGCGATGGAACACAAGAGACGGTCGACCAATTCGATCGAGTTCATTTCCAAACTCACAAACAGGGTCGCAGCCTGTTCCTTCATGGCTACTTGCTCGGCGATGTTCATCGCAAAGGCGGTCTTGCCCATACTAGGACGAGCGGCCAAGATGATCAGCTCACCGTTGTGCAAGCCGCCAGTCATGGTGTCAAAGTCTCTGAAGTGGGTGATGACACCCGAAGAGAGTTGCTCGCCCTTCATTCGCGAGTCGATCCGTTCGATCGACTCTTTGAGAATTGCCGAAACGCTTTGAGCTTGGTTCGAAGAGCGATCGTCCTGGATTTGAAAAATCTCTTGTTCGGCGCTAGCGAGCAAATCCTTTGAGTCGATCGTTTGGTCGTAAGCATCGTGAAGGATTTTGGTCGATGCCTCGATGAGCCGGCGCACGATCGCTTTGGACTGCACGATCTCGGCATAGTAGACCGCGTGGGCTGCGTTGGGAATGCTGTGCGCCAAATCGGCTAGGTAGGGAGCCCCGCCTACGAGTTCGAACTGGTCGCCGGACTTGAGCTGATTGACAAGCAGAGCGATGTCCACCCGTTTGCCGGAGTCGTACAAACCCGACATGGCTTGGAACAAGATCCGGTGAGCATCGTCGTAGAAGTCATCGGGGCGGAGAATCAGAGTCAATTCGTTGAGATTATCGGAATTCAGCAGCACGCAACCGAGCACTGCTTTTTCGGCCGTCAGATCATAAGGCGGCGAGCGGTCGATGAGTGAAGATGCATCATCGGACTGTGGTTTGCGGCGTTTCTGGCCGGGATCGTTTCGGTTGCGTCGATTCTCAATGCTCACGGTCCACCGCTCCGTCTGTTATGTCCCGACCTGCTTTGCCCCCTGTGGGATTTCTTTCGCCAGATTCTAACCGACTTGCTCCCAAGTGAAACGCAAAGAGCAGATTTTGTAGCCCCCCAACAGTACACCAGCTATTTATGGTGCACCGGCTATTTATGGAGCACCGAATGGGTCGTCATTGCCAGAGGCTGCGGGTGCCGAGGAGGGGGCACCAAAGATATCGTCGGTATTGACGGGACTGCCCGAAGGTTTGCTCGGTGCACTTGAGCCGGAGGGCTTTGCAGACTCCTGAGCCTTCTTGGGGGGATTAAAAAGGGTTGGCTCAAGGGCCCCTACTTCCCGCAAGCAACTGATGTGGCCATCTTTGGTCGCGATGAATAAACGATCCGTAACGCTGTTGGGAATAACCAAATCGACCAAAGCGGAACTGGTCCCGTCGACTTGGCCGTCGGATAGCCGAAGACGACTTAGAGATCCCCGATCGTTTTGGACATAAAGGTGATCCTTGCCTACGCCGACGATTTGATCGACGTGCCCGACATAACTGTTCCAGAGTTGCTCTCCGGTATTCAAGGCCAAGGCCACGACCCGTCCGTCATCCGAGACGATAAAAGCGCGTTTGCCATCGCATACTGGCGTGCGACTCGTTGGTATCGCCAAATTCACTCGCCACAGATAGGAACCGGTCCGCGACGTGGTTGCATGGATTACGGTGCCGTACATGCTTGTGAACAAGAACCCTTGGGGGGTCGCAATCGGCTTGCTATCGAGCGGTTCGTCGATGTTGACTTTGGACCAAAGCTTTGGAACGTTTTCGTTGTGGACCAGGTACATTGCGTTCTTGGATGTCCAGGCCATGAAATCACGATCTGCTGAGATCGCCAAACCTCGACGGTTCTCAGCGCCTGCTCTGAGAATCACTGGGGCGATGATTGGTTTCTCGACGTTGTATCCAACCAATCGACCTTCGGTTGAAGGCACAATGATTCGCTTCTCAAGAGCTGCAGCAGAACCCGCAGGGGTAAACGCAAGACGGCCGGTGTTGATCATGTTGCCGGTTTTCAAATCCAACGCGTAGAACGCATTTCCGTTGACTACAGTGACGAAGTCATCGGAGACCCCTGGACCAAAGATGGCCAAATCGGCTCGTGGGACAGAGCTCTGCCAGAGAAGCTCTCCGGTTTCTCCGTCGATTGTCGTGACAACCCCATTGCTAGCCACTCCTACAACATAGGTCACCGGTTGGCTGACCACTTTGACCGAGGCCTTCTTGCCAAGAATCGCATAGGTCTTGACCAGCTTTTGAGCCTGGGCCTTGGCCCCCTCCAAACCCAAGATAGGGACCGACCCGGCGGACTTACCCTCCAAAATCCGCTTGTCCAAGGCGTCTCGGTCGACTCTCCGTGCATCGATTCGCTCGATCAATCGGTTGCCGATGAAAACATCAACATACTCGCGTCGGTCGGAGGAATGCGGCCAAACGGCCAAGCTCTCGGCACCTTGGACAAGGCCAGCACCGCCGATGCTGTTTTCCCACATAAGCTCTAGGCCCAGCGGAGCCACGGAACGCTCGTTAATTTGGGCCTGGGCATCGCATCCAAAAAGGACAAAGGCTCCGAGTGCCAAAAGCACAACCGCTCGGGGAAAGCGGACTTTGCCAGGAAAGCCCCTGGTGCTGCAGCGATGGATCTGGCTTGGTTTGGTCATGCTCGGACACGCCCTCGGACAAAAAAGGAATGGATCAGCTCGTATCATCGTACTCTCAGGGAGCCAAAATGCGAGTTTTTTCGGGCCAACCCCAAGTTCCCCAACACCCCGCAGCAATTATTCGGGAAATTCATCTGGTGCTAGCATTCCCGCCCGATCGCTCAAAGGTGCCTGGCACCAATGCGAGCCTTCCATCAGCGGTCCATCAGCGTCCATCAGCGGTCCCGGTTGCTGCCGGGGATCCTTGGGTCTCACGCAAAGACGCAAAGACGCAAAGGGAGATGGCAAGATGAGGGACTGTCCCCGCGGTTTTTCGGGGATGGATTGGTGATTGTCGAGTGATGATGGTTGATTTTTGAAGTGGAAGAAGGCGTCATTCGTGCCTGGCACCAATGCGAGCCTTGCGAATTTTAGGGGAATCTTGACTAGACACACCGCAGGGTTATACTGCTACTATCGATGTGGCTTATGTTTCTGTGGTTCTCTATTTGATTGGCTTTGTGCCTTTCCAAGGAAATGTGAGGTTGGATCATGGCCGGAAGATTGCGTTTGTTTTCCAGTAAACCTCTTTTAGGCAGTTTGGCTCTCCTGGGACTGATCCTTCTAGGAGTCGTTTACTATTTGAACCTTGCGCCCGTGGGAGAAGGGCGTAGCGTCTCTTTTGGTTTGGTGGGCAAGTTCGATCTTGATGGCGATGGTAGAGACGACCGCGAGGCGGTCAAAGCACTGATTGTTGAAAACGGTGGGGAGGTCTCTTTGGATTTGGGCCTCGACGGCGAGCTTCAAGGTGAGATTAACGACCAGATGCGCTGGCTGATTCTTGGGGACGGGCCGACTGGATCGGCAAAAGACGAACTTATCGAGCAGGCAAAGTCGCGTGGGGTTCGTCGCATCTCTTTCGATAAGTTCCTCGCATATCTCGAATATCGAGGCGACTAATTACGACGATTCGCACCCACCTTGCAGTGGTCCTGACAAGTTTTCTGGAGCTTGACCCATTGCCGCTCCATTCCGAACGACTGGTAAGGCTTAGCAGGACAAAACCCACAAGCCCGCTTAATTGGCATTAAAGTTAGAAAAATCCAAACTTAACCTCGGAAAATTTGACGCCCGGACCACGCGTGTTTACGATCTACATATGGAATTTAGAGACTTGGACCAGGAGCTCGGCTTACGAGGTTGTTCATGGCACGCGATCGCAATTTGTATGTTTGGCAGGCTTACGTCGTCGTCATGTCGTTTGTAAGTCTCTTGAGTATTGGGGCTCTATGCTACGTGATCTTCCAGTCGGGGACCAGATCCCAGCAGGTTGCACAGGCCGATGAGAAGGCTGATACCGCCGAGAAGAAGTACCGAGAAGAGGCCAAGAAATCGCAACTGCTCGAGATGGTTTTGGGTGCTAAGCCTTCTAACCAAGCGGAGTTCGATCAGGCTGCCCAGTCTTTTTCTGGCAATCAAGAAGTCGCCGAGATTCAAAAGAAATACGTTGCCGACATGGGCCTCCTCGGCCCAAATGTCGCTGACAAAAACTATCGCAAGCTCGTTGAAACCCTCATGCAGACCGTCAGAGAGCGGAACCTCCAAGTCGACGCCCAAGCCAAGCGTGAAGAGGACTTGAAGGCCAAGTACGACGCGACGATCAAGCAGGAAACCGATGCACGCGAGGCCGAGCGCAAGCGAGCCAACGAACTTGCACAGCAACTCGAGCAGGCCCAAGTCGCTTACGCTCAAAAGGAAAAAGAGCGACAAGAAGAGATCACGAAAATCCAAACCGATCGTCAACGACTTGCTCAGCAAGCCGAGACCGAAAAGAGAACCTATTTGGGCGAAATCGACAAGCTGACCAAGAAGCGGGATGAACTGGCCAAGCAGAACGAACTGCTGGGCAAACAGCTCGAAGAGATCAAGGGTGAAGACTTCCAGTATGTGCAGGGCAAGATTACCGAAGTCGTCGACGGAGGTCAGACGGTGTATCTGAACCTTGGGCGAGCCGATGGATTGCGCCCAGGAACTCGATTCTCGGTTCTGGACGATGATACTTCGAAAGTCGCTGATGTTTCGCCCAAGGCCCGTATTGAGGTCGTCGAAGTCAATCAGCAAACCGATCACCTCTCGCGTGCACGTGTGCTGCCCGATCGGCATCCAAAGACGATTCTCCGAGGCGATCGCATCTACTCGCCAGCTTGGCAACCAGGGCGCAAAGTCTCCTTCGGTTTGGTCGGTAAGCTCGACATTGACGGTGATGGCAAAGACGATCGTGAGACAGTCAAAGCCCTCATCGCTCAGAACGGCGGTGAAGTCTCCGTTGATCTTCGGCCCGATGGACGCATGGAAGGCAATCTCAACGTCAACACACGCTGGCTGGTCATCGGCGATGAATTCAAAATCCTAGGGGGCAGCCTCGATGCAGCCACCGAAATCATGGGTAAGCGACGCGTTGAACTCGAGCAACAGGCCAAGGCGATGGGTGTGAGCCGCATCAACCTTGATAAGCTCATGGGTTACCTGCGAGGTTCCAACGACGAGGACATCGTGCCGCTGGGAAGCGCCACCCGGGCCCAGGACTTCAAGCGTCGGGAGGCTCCACCGGCACCTAGCCGAGGCCGAGTCTCGGGCTTGTTCCAAACCCCGGACGGCCAAGCTGCACCGAAGTAGTCTTCTGGCAGTTTGACTCTGCGATCAAAGAACGCTTGCAAGCCTACCAACCATGCTCGGCTCTCTGGTCGATGTACAAACCGAAGATGGTATCAAACTCCATGGGTTCCTCACCAGAACCCAGTCGCAGAGCAGTTGGGTTTGGATCATCGTCCATGGCGTCAACGGAAACTTCTACGGTTCGACGCTTCTGAGCGATCTGGCGCTGTGCGTTCAAAGACTTGGACATGATGCTCTGCTGGTCAACACCCGAGGCCATGACCTAGCAACATTCGGTTCTGCAGATTATCCAGCCCGCATGGGCTCGATGTTCGAGACAATTTCCGATGGCCAAACCGACCTGCTCGCTTGGATTCGATTGTGCAAACAATTGGGTTATGCGAATATCGGTTGCATCGCCCATTCCTTGGGGGCTGTCAAGGTCTCTTATGCCCTAGCCAATAGTGGGATAGATCACCAACGTTTAGATCTCCAGCGGTTCGTCGCCCTCTCACCACCGAGGCTCAACACCGAATTGCTTTCGATGGATCCTGCCAAACGAGAGATCTTTGATCAGCAGTTGCAAGAGGCCCAGCAGTGGTGCGACAAAGGGTTCCCGCACCACATCATGCGAGTCCGCTTTCCTCTGGCCAACTGGGTCTCTGCCGAAACCTTTATGGACAAATACGGTAGTGGCCTCAAATACGACTACTTTGCATGGTGGACGTCGATTGGAGTGCCGACCCTGTGGGTCTTTGGTCAGCAGGAAGTTCGGCAAGGTTCGGTCAATTTTCGGGACGTGGATCAGCAGTTGGAGCAAGTCTTTCGAAACCAGCAGGCTCTCGATCATCGACTGGCCGTGATCCCCCAGGCCGACCACTCCTATCGCGGGCAGCGAGACCCGCTCGCAGAGTCGATCCAGGCTTGGGTCCAATCGTTTTGAAGCGGTTTAGCCTTCAGAACGAGCCGTTAATAATAAGAAATGCGAATCTGCATCGACTCAGCGCTGGCAACTAGGCCTAGAAACCAGCATCTTTGAGTGGGCACCCCTTGAAAACAGGCTACAATCCAGCGTTCTGCGGAATGCATCTGTTGGCCAGCTTCCGACTTCCACCTTCCCACCCTTGCAATCGAACAAAATGAGCGTCTCGACACCTGCCTGGCTTGCTAGCCCCACCGATATCACCGAAGCCCGTAAAAAACTCGATCAACACACGCATGAGACCGTCCAGTGGCATTTCCACGACTCGACGGGCTCGCCGTTTTGGTTAGCGAAAAAAGCCGAGTTGAAATTCGATCCGCTCAAAGAGATCAAGACGTTTGACGATCTGAAGAAGTTCCCGATGTTCGAGGACGAGTGGTTGCGGGGCGGACCTGTCGAGCGTTGGATCCCCAAGGGTTTGGCTGGAAAGCCAACGTATGTCTTTGAAACCGGTGGCACGACCGGGATCCCCAAGAGTCGCGTGGTGATCGACGATTTCCGCATCGATTACGAACTCTTCAGTCACACGCTGCCCGATGAGTACTTCCCCAAAGGTGCCAATTGGCTGATGCTCGGGCCCTCGGGTCCTAGACGACTGCGGCTGGCCGTCGAGCACCTGTGCCAGTACCGTGGGGGCATTTGCTTTTGCATCGATCTGGACCCGCGATGGGTGATCAAACTCATCAAGAAAGGTTGGATGGAGCATCTCGAAGAGTACAAGAAGCATTGCATCGACCAAGCCATCACGGTCCTGACGGCCAATCACAACATCAAGTGCATGTTCGCCACACCGAAGTTGCTCGAATCCCTGGCGATGGGTCTGGCCGAAAAAGGAACGACGATTCGCGAATGCGGAATCACAGGCATCTTCTCCGGTGGAACCGAGTTCACTCCCCAGTGGACTCGCTTTTGCGTCGAAGAGCTCCTCGAAGGCTTGCCCGATCAAAGTGGTGTGTACATGACCCCGACCTACGGCAATACCCTCATGGGGTTGGCTTGCTCTCGCCCGATCACCGACGAGGACAACTACACGATCGCTTACTATGCCCCAGAGCCTAGAGCCGTTGTGGAGATTGTCGAATTCGATGACTCCAACAATGTCGTCCAGTACGGCAAGACAGGTCGAGTGAAGCTCTATACGATGACCAAAGAGTTCTTCGTTCCTGGGTTCCTCGAGCGCGACGAGGGGGAGCGCGAATTGCCCTACGCCAAGTACCCTTGGGACGGAGTTTCCGGAGTTCGCCCCTACCATGGATTTGCTTCTTCTACCACCGTTGGCGTCTACTAAACCATCCGCAACTGAAAACTCCGTATCACGATGCTTACTATCCAACCGCTCCGCTGGGGCAAAACCTATAATTCGCTCGACACCTTCGATGTGATTCACTTCGACACCGGAGCGCCGATCGCCAAGATCGGACAGATCACCGGCGGGATGGTTCAGCTCGATATGCGGAAAGCCGAGCAGGCCCGAAAGGCTCTGCGGAGCCTGTCCTGCGATGACTTGATCCAAAAATGCCAGAAGGCAGCTCATCTGTTCGAACACGAGCCGCTGAGAGTCGGCGACGGCATTCAAACCGTCAGCGACTTTGTCTATCAGCAATCTGCCAGCACGGGCTTGCCCGAGCACATGTGCCAGAGCAATATGAAAAAGAATTGCTTTGTGCTGAGCAACATGGCAAAGATCCTCGATTGCTTGACCCGCGGGCTACCTCTGGACGTCTACACCCGAGGCTACGGCCAAGAAGATCGAGGGGTGACCGTCAGCTACCAATGCCAATCGCCTGTCTTAGGCGCAGTCCTTCCAAACAACTCGCCAGGAGTTCACACGCTGTGGCTACCGGCTGTGCCTCTGCAAGTGGGCTTGGTCCTCAAGCCCGGCTCGCAAGAGCCTTGGACCCCCTACCGTATGATCAGTGCGTTCATCGAAGCCGGGATACCCGCAGAAGCCTTCTGCTTGTACCCGGGTGGTCACGACGTCGGTTCGACGATCATGAGCAAATGTGAACGAAGCATGATCTTTGGCAGCGCGCAGACTGTTCAGCAGTACTCGGGCAACCCCCGCGTCCAGGCCCACGGACCAGGCTTCTCAAAAATCCTCCTGGGCGATGATTTAGTAGATCGTTGGGAAGACTACCTCGATCTGATGGTCGAGAGCGTGGCGAGCAATTCCGGTCGAGGTTGTATCAATTGCTCAGGCATTTGGGCGTCGCGACACACCAAGAAAATCGCAGAGGCGATTGCGGCAAAGATTGGACCCATGGAAGCTCTGCCACCTTCGGACCCCAACGCCCAATTGGCCGCCTTCACCAACAAGCAGATGGCCACAGGTACCTGGGCGATGATCCAGCAGGATCTCTCTGAATCCGGGGTCACCGACATGACCGCTTCGTACGGTCCGCGTCTGATCGAAAAAGAACGATGCGCTTATTTGAGGCCCATGGTGATCCACGCCGACTCGCCGAGCCGAGGCGTCGCAGCAAAAGAGTACATGTTCCCGTTTGTATCGGTCGTCGAGTGTCCCCAAAAAGACATGATCAAATCGATGGGCCAGACCCTCATCGGAACGGCCATCACTCAAGATCCAACCTGGATCGACGAGCTGACCAACGCCGTGAACATCGACCGGCTCAACATCGGAGCGATTCCCACCAATCGCCTGAATTGGCTCCAACCCCACGAAGGGAATCTCACCGAGTTTCTCTTCCGCAACAGAGCCTATCAGATCGCCTAGGGCTGCTTACTGCTTACTGCTTACGGCTTACTGCTACTTGCTTACGGCTTACCGCATAATCGGCAAGCCGCAAGCAGTCTATCGAGACACCAGAGCCTCCAGGACCCGTTGTCTGCGGACCTTGCGCACCAGGACCCGGATTCCCGGAAGGTCGATCATATCGCCGCCCAGGGGCAAATGTCCTAATCGGTCAAAGACCCAGGCGTTAAGATTCGGGAACGAGTCGGCACCATCGAGTTCCACGCCGGTGAGTTCGCGAAGCCGTGCAAGCGAGATGCCTCCCCCGACCAACCATCCGTGCCCTGCTCGCACGGCATGGATCGGGAGCATATCGTACTCGTCTTGGATATCTCCCAGGAGTTCCTCGACGATGTCTTCGAGAGTAACCATTCCGGTCACATTGCCGAGCGAATCGGTTACTAGGGCGATGTGTGTGTGTTCGCGAAGCAGTCTTTCCAGCGCGACGGAGATTTGGAGGGATTGATCGAGTTTGGGGATCGATCGCAGAATCCCTGCTATGGTTGGTTCACTGGGATTGATGCGCATCACCGAAACGATGTCTTTGAACGTCACATATCCGACGATGGTTTGAGGGTCGGACTTGATTCTGGCCACCGGAAATCGGGTGTGCATATCCATATGAGCAGCGATGAGGCACTCGCCGAGTGAGGAGTCCAAGGCTAGGGCGTGGATTTGGGAGGCTGGAAGCGTGATCTCCTGGAGTGTCCTGCTTGCTAGCCTCGCGGCCCCTAGGATGATGTTCTCTTCTCGGGAACCGATCAAGCTCGAGGTGCGAGCCAAGCTTGCGATCGCTCGGAGTTCCTGAAGTTCGATCGCCTCGGTCCTCGAGTCGTGGGATGATTTAGGTCTCCACATGCGTTCGGTCAAGTCCATCACGCCCGAAGCGGAGGCTTCTAGGAGCCAGACCAGCGGCCAAGCCAGGATGGAAAACCATCGCATCCAGGGCGATAGGCTCAGGCAAACCCATTCCTTATTCCGAAGCGCAAAGAGTTTGGGCACCAACTCGCCGATGACGATGGTGGCGATGGTCAGTGGAGCGACAATCAAGGCGATGGCGATCGCATCGGCCAATCGTTCGCTCCACCCTAATTCTTGCAAGATCGGAGATAATGATTCCGAGGCGGTCACGCCGCTGGTCGCTCCTGCGATCAGGCCGACGATGGTGATCCCGAGCTGGACGACGGCAAGGCTTTTTTCGATGCGTTCCTTCATCACCACTGCGGCCGCAGCACCGAATCGGCCTTGGTCCTTGAGCGCCTGAAGTCTAGCTTTGGTGATGCTAGCGAGTGCGATTTCGTAAGCCGCGAAAAGGGCGTTGACCAGCACCATCAAGCCAACGACGATCCATTCAAGTCCGGCCACAGTTCCACAGGCTCCCGCGCGGGTTATTCGTCCGTCACGCAACCTTCGCTTGCGCTCTTCACGTTCTTAATATACTTGTAGAGTGTCCCGCGTGTAGCTTTTAGGGCAGGTGCGGTCCACTTTTCACGTCGTTTGGACAAATCCGTTTCGCTGATGGCCACTTCGAGTCGGTTGTTTTGGGCATCGACGGTGATGTGGTCGTTATCATGGACCAAGGCCAATGGGCCACCCTCCTGGGCCTCGGGTGTGATGTGACCGACGATGAATCCGTGAGAGCCGCCCGAGAATCTACCATCGGTCAGCAGGGCGACATCTGAGCCCAGTCCTGCACCCATGATGGCCGAGGTGGGCGTGAGCATCTCGGGCATGCCCGGCCCTCCCTTGGGACCTTCATAGCGGATGACGATCACATCCCCTTTGCATATTTTCTTTTGCTCGAGGGCTTCGAGCATCTGTTCCTCGGAGTCAAAGCACTTGGCTGGACCCGAGAAGACCAGTCCCTCCTTGCCTGTGATTTTCGCGACAGCACCTTCGGGAGCTAGATTCCCGAAGAGGATTTGGATATGGCCTGTAGATTTGATCGGATCGCTAACTGGTCGGACAATCGATTGGCCTTGTTTGAGTCCAGGGAGAGTTTCGAGATTTTCGGCGAGGGTTTTGCCCGTGACGGTTATGCAATGGCCATGGAGCAAGCCTTCGGAGAGCAGATACTTCATGACGGCGGGTGTGCCACCGATCGAGTGGAGATCTTCTTGAACGAACTTGCCCGAGGGTTTCAGGTCGGCAAGATAAGGGACTCGGTTGCTGGTGTTTTGGAAGTCCTGAAGGGTTAGCGGGATGTTGACACTGCGGGCCATAGCCAGCAGGTGCAAGACGGCGTTGGTGCTACCGCCCAGTGCCACGACGATCGTCATGGCATTTTCAAAGGCTTCGCGGGTCATGATGTCGCGAGGCTTAAGATCCATTTCCAGGAGGTTTTTGATTGCGACGGCAGCCCGGTCACACTCATCTTTTTTGGCAGGGTCTTCAGCGGGGATCGAGGCAGAGTAGGGGAGTGACATGCCGAGGGCTTCGATCGCCGAGGCCATGGTATTGGCGGTGTA
>CAILTZ010000301.1 GCA_903837255.1 uncultured Pirellula sp.
CCCTCGGCGAAAACCTTGCGTTTCTCAAAAACACCGTCTTTGTCCACATCCTCGAGAATCACGATCCGATCCGAGAGGGCTTTGTCTACCCGAAGAGCAGATTCCGCATACGTGTAATTTTCGGCGATCCAAAGTCGACCTGACGGATCCCAAGCCATTGCGATGGGCTGCTGCACATCGGGCTCGCTGGCGATGGCTGTGATTGAAAACCCATCGGGAAGCTTCACCGTACGGACAACCTCCTGGGGTGCCATCTTCGGGATGGTTTCCTTTTGGCTGTCGTAGATCTCTTGGGCCTGGATTCTCTGGATGGATGGCAACACCGTGAGCATCAGTTCAAACCACAGGACCATGACCCAGCCGCGGGTAGTTAGCTTTCGAAGCATCGAAAAATTCCAAAATATCAGAGTTAAAATGTCCGAGTCAGACCGGTGAGTTTCATGGGCCCATTATGCCATGATTTCTTTGCGGTGTCGCCATTCAAGCCGCAATCATCCTAGTATCAGTAGCTTTACAAGCCCCTTGGCATGGCCGGGTTTGGGCCTTTGCGATACGCACGAGGCTTCAGGTATCACGAGGCTTCAGGGATTACGAGGCTTCAGGCATTAGGCCTTTGGGGCTCGCCCAGAGCCCCGCGTTTTCCAGGCCCAATACAGGATTAGCATGGCGCTGATGGCCAGGATCCTCCATGTCCACTGCTTGGCATCACCTAGCTGCTCGGCGATCGGCTTGCCAACATGGGTGGCAACTGCCTCGACGCTGTTTTCAACCAGTTGTCGGGTGCCGTCGAGGAACGGCTCGGGATTGGCAACAAAGACTGCCAGCGCCGTGCCGCCAGCAAGCGTCAACTTGTTTCTCCAAATGAAATCCATCGCTCGATCGCCGTAGCGACTGACCACCCCTAAGAGATCGCTGTTTTTGGCCAAATTGGCCATAGCAGGTTCATCGGCCAGCATCGCCAAGCGTCGAGCGCTTTGCGTGGTCAGCTGATTGATCGCACTGGCGGCTGGCGAACCGGCCGAGGCGATCAGCTTTTCGGCGACCACTCCATGCTTGATCAGAGCTTCTCCGGCCTCCTGGCCAAACTCACGGACCATTCCGAGCCGAATCGGGCTTTCCAATGCACCGATGGCTTCGTCTCCATACTTCGAGAGCAATCGGGCGGAGATTGCCGCGTCGGCACCGGAACCTTCGAGGATCCGCAAAGCCCGAGGGCCACCTTTCTCGATAACCCTCAAAGCATCATCACCGGCGTTGACCAGCACGGCTTGAACCCTGGCTGTCAACTTCTCGACCCCTTCGTCGGCCACTTCCTTAGAGAAGCGGCGGATGAGCTGCTCGGCAACTTCTTTGGCAAGCGCCGCTTTGCCTTGTGCGGCTGCATGAGCCCCTGAGAAGAGCATGACGATCAGGATCGCGCACGCCATACCCAAGACTTTATAGTTGCGTTTTTGAAAGTGCATTTTGCATCTCGCTGGAAAAGAAGATTCTCATGATCGCATCGCGGCGGATTTGGTCTCGTTCATTGGTCCATTGACGGAAGCGTCCA
>CAILTZ010000302.1 GCA_903837255.1 uncultured Pirellula sp.
GACCTGTTCTCGCAACGAACTGGTCGATTTCGCATACTCCTCGGCCGCTCTGAGTTGGCTTGCCAATTCAAGGGCTTCGATCTGATCCTTGCGGGGCAGTTCGCTAGCGAGTTCTTGGTAGGTCGGCTCGATGGCCAATGCGATTTCTGAGGCCCACATACGCTCTTCGGCGGTCCGCTGGTCCATGGGCTTGTCAAATGCCTCGACCTTGCGTGGATTGGTGCTTGCGGCCTTTTCTTTCTTGGCAGCACGGACCTTGTCGACAACATCCGATGTTTTCGCGAAGAACTTGCCACGAACTTCCTCGACGTTCTTTTTCGCAGTGTCGATGCTTCGCAACGTTACAGGGACGTAGCCGGTGGTCGCCAACTCTCTGTTTCCAAAATCCTTCCAATCACGGCTAGCCCTCTCCCACACGAACTTGGCCCGTTCGTCGAGCACCCCTTCTTCTTCGATGGCTTCTCCGTGGTACATCTGCCAGAGCGGTCCGTAGCTGAAGAGCAAGTGCGGGGACTTCTTGATGGGCATCCCGGCTGCCACCAATTGGTAGGCTTGTTCATACCATTGCTTGCCGACCAACCAGTTGTCGGGCTTGCGATCCGGCCCCAGGGCATCGTCCGATTTGGCGTTGAGCCCTTGTTCGATAAAGTAATTATGGAACTCGTCGTCGTTTCGGAAGAGTTCACGGTACTGCAACTTCTCATCGGCCTTGCCCATCTTGGCCCCTAGGTACTGACCCAGGTCGTATTGCAAAATGGGTTTGCGAGCGTTGAACTTGGTCCCCTTGACCAGATAGTCGATCCCTTTTTTGACCCATTCGTAGCGCTGGCGATAGTCTTCGAACTCAGGCGATACGTTGTAGCTCAAGTTGTGGGCTTGGTGCTGCCAGACGCTGATCATGTGGGGTTGCAGCAAAGCGATCTGGTTGAGAGTCGCGCTGAATCGGTCAAAGAACTTCTCCTCCTTGTAATGGTCCGCTTGCATCCACAGCACGGTCGCTGCGATCCCCCGCATCCCAAGGGTGGCAAGTTTCATGCTCTCGCTGGCTGGATCGAGTTTCCCGAGATCGGCTTGGCCGATCGAGTAACGACTGCGCAGTTCCGCAATCTTTCCAGAACCCTTCGTAGGTGGCTTGCCCAGGTAAAACAGGGGGAAGAGCAATGCCACCATCGCGAGGATGTAGATGATCTTTCGACTCAAAGAACGATTGTTCACGCCGCCATCTCCCGCGTCTTGAGGAAGAAGTAACTAACCAAAGCCGTAAGCACAAAGTAACCGAATGCGATCGTCAAGTGGCGAGCCAAAAGCCCGCCGAAGAGATTGTATCCATAGGCCACGAAGTTGGCCGTATCGAGTTGGGAAAAATTCGGGACCGCATTCTTCAATTGCGATACGGCCAAGAGAATCCCACGATCGACAAAAGTGATCGCTTTCTGAAGCGTTTCGTTCCCGAGCTCCATGTCGATCTGCGAGCCCATCTGCGTTGGCAATCGAATCAGCGATTCGATCGGTCCACCACCCTTGGACGTTGTATTGACCAAGTTGTCGACAAAAAACCCGAAGAATCCTAGAACCAGAGCCGCGACGGTCGCGATAACCGCGACTGGTCCAGAGAGGAACGTCGAGAACATCACGCCGAAACAAATCACGATGAACATCTGCAACCAAATGCTGATGTAGCCTTTGACAAAGTTCCACCAGAACTGCAAGTCCGCAGGTCGCAAATAAATATCTGCCGCAGCCATCCCCAAGTATTGGCCGCGGTCTTGGCAGCGGATCACGACCTCGAAACTTCCATCGGCCGCGATGTCCTTGAAGAAATCCAAATCCGCTGGCTTGTCATCGATAAAGCCCTTGAGCTTGGTACGGACCGATCGCCTATCGACCTGGAACTCCTTGACCTTGAAGGGTTCATCCTCGCTCTTGACCCTGCCGTCAGAACTTCGAAAGTGGATCAAACCCCCCACCGGAGTGACGATGTCGCCCTTGTAGGTCCGAAACGCACTGATGGTCAAATCGTAGAGAATCACGTCCTTGAACAGGGAGTTGTCGACTCCCTCAAACCGCCAAACCGCTCGCGAGAGCGAGTCGCCTTCGATGTACTTTTGGTATTCGGACATGTATCCGACGTTGTAGCCCTCGTTCTTCTCACCATCGCGCCCGGTGAACGATAGACCCTTTGCATAGATCGGTATTCGAGCCGTCAAATCATCGATCGGCCCACCTACGACCACCTTATCTCCAACCTTGGTCACAATGTGCCGGTGACCCTTGGCCTCGTTGGTCGTTCCACGCCCCTCGGAATTCAGAGTGAAGGTATGTCGGTGTCGACTATCAAAGGATGTCTCTCCAGCCCTACCTGTAGGATCAAGCGATGCGGCTTGATGATCATGGTCCAAGCCTCGGACGACGAACACATAGCTCAAGAGCCCCATGGTCGCTAACACAAACGTGCCGATCGCGGTAAAGCCCAAGACTCGACCCAGGAACAGCTCCAGCGGACGCACCGGCTTGGTGGTGATCGTGTAGATCGTGCGATTCTTGATGTCGGCCGGGATACTAAAGCAACTGATGAACAATCCCAAGAGGATGACCAAGTAATTCGTTGCCGTCAAAACGAAGACGATGTACAAGCGAGCCGGGCTGTCGGCATCGGGATCCAAGTACCAGCCGGCGAACATCATCGCGACGATAAAGATCGCGATCAAAACCAAAATCTTCTTGCGAATCGATTCCTTAACGGCCAACTTGGCCACCGCATAGATCCGCCGAAAGGACATCTTGGGCAAGTCGACCGTGAACAGCTGGCCGATGATCTGCGAAACCCTCAGAAAGCCTTCCGAAGGCCCATGCTTGAATACCGATACGATGTACCCAATGACAAAGCCAAGCAGGGCCAAGACCACGGAGAGAATCGCGCCATCGCGAAGTGCGTTGTGCTGAAACAACCACTCGCCGTAGGTCCAAAAATGATCGGGATTAAGACGCATGATGAGAAGATCCGGTGTGCGATGTCAAAACCAAAAAACGGGAAACCTTGGGAACAGGAACTAGTTGCCGCCTCGGCCGCCACGGCGACCTGGACGCTGCTCGCTCTCTTTAACGATCTCGAGGAATAGATCCTCCATCGTAGTGGTGGGATTGTCCATCCGATCCACTTTGCCACCCGTCTTCTCGATAATCTCGCGAATCTGACGCTTGGCATCGTCGGTCAATCCGCTTGCATGGATCTCGGTCAGGTCTTGGATCTTCAGCAAGCTGTCGACACGGCCAAGCTCCTTGAGCTCACCTTGGTGCAAAATCGCCACTCGGTCGCAGACGTCTTGAACGTCGGCCAACTGGTGCGAACACATCAGGATCGTCTTGCCTTCGTCGCGGAGCCGCAGGATCAAGTCCTTCATGTCGCGCGTTCCGAGAGGATCCAGCCCCGTGGTTGGCTCGTCGAGAACCAAGAACTCCGGCTCATTGATCAGAGCTTGAGCCAAACCGATCCGGCGAGTCATCCCCTTGGAATACTCTTTCAGTTGCCGTTTACGCGCATGCTCTAGTTTGACCATCTTGATCAAATTCTCGATTCGCTGACGACGCACGTCGGCGGGTATATCAAAAAGTCGACCGTAGAAGTCCAAGGTCTCTTCGGCGTTGAGGAACTTGTACAGATAGGACTCTTCGGGCAAGTATCCAATCCGCTCGTTCTTGGAAACGTCGGTAGCCTCTTTCCCGAACACAAACACGCGACCCTGAGTCGGAAAAAGCAACCCGAGCATCAGCTTGATCGTCGTGGACTTTCCCGATCCGTTTGGGCCCAACAACCCGAAGATCTCCCCGCGTCGGACTTCCAAGTCCAGCGACTTGAGGGCCTGAACCTTCTTGCGACCCCAAAAGTCGCGATAGACTTTGCCGAGATTTCGGGTTTCAACGATCGTTTTGGTTGGATCGTTGTCGTAGGTCGCGGGGCGGTTTTCCAGGTCCGGTGAGGTTGCCATGGGATCAATCGACAGGTGAAAGGAATAAGTTGCTTGGGGCCGAAAAGAACACTCGCACCCCTGGGATGCGGTGATCTACGAGATAATTCCGCCTCCGGTTCAGCGGCCCCTCCTGGCAATCAAGCCAAACGCCCAAAAAACTATACAGAAAAACCACACAGAGGATGCCGAGGATCTTTCGGTTCTTATAATCCGCACATGGAACGATCCGATCACCGCTACCAAGCCACCCTGCACCACCTACTCGACCGTATCAATTACGAGAAGTCGAGCGATCGGCCCTACACACTAAACAACTTCAAACTCGCCAGGATGGCCTATCTGCTCGAAAGGCTCGGAAACCCACACCTAGACGCCCCTGCGATCCATATCGCAGGGACCAAAGGAAAAGGCTCGGTCTGCTGGCTCCTGGCCGAAGCCTTCCGCCGAAGCGGGCTCAGAACTGGACTCTTCACCTCCCCGCACCTAGTCGACCTCGAAGAACGCTTCGTCGTCGACTCCCAAGCCATAGAGCCTGAAGAACTTGTCGAAATCGTCGATCAAATCCGCTCGGCCGAAGAGGATTGCTCCAAGAGCCAACACGGCCCGCCAACCTTCTTCGAAATGACTACCGCCATGGCTTGGCTGGCCTTCCGAAATCGCAAAACCCAAGTCAACGTCATCGAGGTCGGACTCGGCGGTCGCTTGGATAGCACCAATGTCTGCGATCCAGACCTGTGCATCATTACAAGCATCAGCTACGACCACCAGCAGCAACTCGGAAACTCCTTGTCCGAAATCGCTGGCGAAAAGGCTGGGATCATCAAGCCCTCGATTCCAGTCATCTGCGGCGCTCGAGCCCCAGAAGCCTATCGCGTGATCCAACAAAAGGCGATCGACCAAGGCTCAGAGCTTTGGCAGCTCGGACGCGATTTCCATGTCCACTGGACCCCCAACCCCGATACCCTCCAAGCCACCATCGATTATTCGCCAGACTACGATTCGACAGACCACGCCCATATAGCACTCCCAGCCTCGGCAAAGCATCCAAACTCGGATCCTCAGGGTTATCATCCCCCGGGTCATCACGCATCGGGTCATCACGCATCACGCCCTTATTCGTTGCGGATGCTCGGCAAACACCAAGCCGACAATGCCGCGTTGGCCATCGCAGCTTGGGACAAACTCAAGCAATTAAATTGGAAACTGAACGATTCGGCCCTGGCAGAATCGTTGGCAAACACCCAAGTCCCAGCCCGCATGGAAATCCTCTCGAGCGATCCGCTTTTGATCCTCGATACCGCCCACAACGAAGCCTCGATCGATGCCCTGGCCGAAACGCTTGAGAGCTATTTTCCGAAGCGATCCAAGTCGATACTGTTTGCTTGTTCGAGGGACAAGAAGGCCGCAGAGATGATCCAGCGGCTGTGCGATACCGCCGATAGAATCATCCTAACCCAGTTCCAATCCAATCCTCGATTCACCCCGGTCGAGAAACTCCTAGCCATCGCCGAGCAAGCCGTCGGCAGACGCCGCCAGGCCGGTCTGAGAGCCCCAGAGATTCTCTCAACCCAAGACTTCCTCGGCGCTATAGAGCTAAGCCGCCAGGCCATCGCCCCTGGCCGCCCGGCAAGCGACGCGGTCCATGTCATCACAGGCTCGTTTTTCATCGCCACCGAGGCCAAATCGTATTTCGCCTCCGTTGAGCCAATTCGCTGAGCCCATTCGTAACCGATCCGACGAAAACTAACGGATATTTAACGAAATCCAGCCGGTATTACTCGTCCGACGAGCCTCGATTAAATACGATAGAAGGAATGCTCATGCCTGCAACGATCCCTGCGACGATCACGGGGCAGGGCCGTTGTTTGATCGAGCATTGGAGCCAAGAATGCGATTGACTCTCCGAACTTTATTGTCCTACCGCGATGGTGTGCTACCCACCAAAGCCCACGAAGAGCTTGGGCTAAAATTTCGAGAAAGCCAAACCGCGCAAAATTTGGCCAGCAGGATCGACCACGCCCAAGCCAACCCAAAGGCCCTTGCGATCGAACTCGGTGAAATCGAGCAAACCTGTGCGCCGAACGAAGTCTCCGAGTTCCTCGATGGCGCGATGTCGCTAGATCGAGTCTATGCGATGGAGCGAAAATGCATCTCCAGCAGCGCGATGCTTGCAGAACTGGCCTGCGTCCACTCGGTCCTGGCCCGCGAACTCTTAGGCACAAGCAGAAACCCCGCAACCCAACCCTCCCCCGCGCTGCTCGCACGACTCTATGCTCTGCACGACCCCAACGATCGTCTCGCAAGCGACAAAACTGCAAGCGACGCGCCGCCGCTACGATCCTCCACGGAAACCGTAGACTCAGGCACACCCGAGGCCTTCGGTGTCGACCTCGAAGACAA
>CAILTZ010000303.1 GCA_903837255.1 uncultured Pirellula sp.
ATTTTGATTCGACGTTGCCAACAACTATCGAATTGACCTGCCGACTTTCCGATGCCGATGTAGATGAAGCGTCCAGTAGGTGGTCCTTGTGAGATTGGACCAGCAAAGTTGGGCGGACCATCAGCACGATTGCCTTTGAACTCTTAAATGCCGAAGTCTACTCCAGGCGGAGGATCAACAAGAACGATCCTTAGAGGCACAGCGATTTCAGATTTGGGTTCTTTTGCCATGTTACCTTTTTGCTTCTCCATAATACACTGCCAGCCAGACCGTTGGCTCGTCAGGTGTGGTCCATTCAACACGATGCTTTATGTGTGCTGGGATGTTGATGTAATCGCCAGGTTTCAATTCTTTGGATTCCTCTTCAATCGACAGCCGAGCCGCACCTTGTAGTACAAGAACCCATTCATGTTGGTCTTGGTCGTACCAAAAGCCTTCTGGTGATGCATGACCATGCGAAACGATGCGTTCGATGCGCAGGTTAGTTGCTTCGAGCAACGTAGTGAAAAGCTCGTCGGGCAGGTTCGAGGGGAGGTCGGTCAAGAGGTTGCGGGTCATGGTCCAATCCTCTGCGCCAGAATTACGGCAAGATTCTCTGCATCGTCCGTACCGATCCTCAAGGTGCCTTTCTTCATATACACAACAACGCAATCCCGCCCCAAAATGTTCCAGCCCCAGCCGCCACGGATACTCATGTGGATTCCCCAGCCATCGATTTTCTCCTGTTGATGTTTGATCTACATTCGTCATCAGCCTACCGGGTGGATGCTCGGGGGCAGATCGATACGATTGCCCAGATCCATCGCATCGCGTTCGAGCCTTGCAAGCAGTTCGTCATCGAGCGCATGTTCGGTGTAGTCTGCGCAGCGATCGATCGCATCGGGGCTAAGGTCAGCCCAGCGAGAGAAATAGAGTTCAAGGAGTCGGTGGCGACGTACGGCTCGATGCGATTGCTGGATCCCAGACGAACTCAGAAGGAGTGCCTCTGGACCACGCTCGATGATCCAACCCTTTCGTACCAACTGACCAGCCACTCGATTGAAATGACTTGCAGTCCAGCCGAGTTTATTCGCTAGACGGAGTTTATCGACTGCATCGGATCTCAGGTCGCCGTGGATCGCTGGCGCTTTGTGCTGACCTTCGAGCAGTTCAAAGACACCTCGCAGCAAGTGTTCTTGGTCGGCTTGCCAGCCAAGCAGAAACTTTTGTCGCCAGCGCCACAGGATCCCATGTCGGGCACCAAACAGCAGACTCGCTGCAAACATAGCGGCAGCAAAAAGGACCATGGAGGCTCCCGAAGGAACATGCTCGATGCGCCAACTGCTCAGCGCACCGAGGATCCCAGCAGCCAAACCGATCAGGCTGCTGGCAACAAGGTTCCATCCAAGCCGATCGGACCAAAATCTCGCCGCTGCGGGTGGAATCACGACCATGGCCACCACCAATAGCACGCCGACGATCGACGTGCCAACGATGACGACAATCAGCACCAAACCCATGAGAGTCAAATCCAGCAAAAACACCGGCCAGCCTTGGGCTGATGCATAGTTTGGATCGAAGCAAAGCAGTTGGAATTCTTTGCGCAGCAAGAGAACTCCCGCCGTGACCGAAACGCAGACGATCGCAATGAGCTTGGCATCCTGGGCGACGATGCCTGCGGTGTTGCCATAGATGAAGCCTTCGAGCCCTGCGGCGTTGCCAGACTCGGTCTGCTGGACTAGGCTCAAAAGAGCCATCCCCAAGGAGAAAAAGACGCTCAGCACAATCCCCAGCGCAGCATCTTCTTTGAGTTGCGTGTAGCGTCGTAGCCCCATGACGGCCAAGGCCCCGAGGATGCCGCTGATTGCGGCGCCTGCCAGCAGGATCAGCGGCTCGCGACCTTGGCCTCCGAGAGCCAAGCTCGCAAAGAA
>CAILTZ010000304.1 GCA_903837255.1 uncultured Pirellula sp.
AAGTTTTCTCTACAATCAAGGCGTCCCTCCAGGCGTCCCCTGGCTGCATCACTCCTGGCGGTCCTCGAATTCTCCCGGATCCGTTTCACCCTCTCATGCCCAATTCTCCAATGCCCAATTCTCCAATGCCCAGGCCTTCTGACCAAATCCTTTCGCACCTGTCCCACGCCGCTTCGATTCGTCATCTGCACGCAAACCAATTCCTGTTTCACCAAGCCGATCTGCAATCCTCCCTGTTCATCGTGCAATCAGGTCTGATCGAACTTGCAATGATCGTCCCTGGCCGCGGACCTGTTCCAATCCTAAGCGTCGGGCCAGGTGAACTCATCGCTTGGTCGGCCATCCTGACGCAACAATCCATGACCTGCTCGGCAAAAGCCATCGAAGACTCCGAGCTGCTGGAAATCCCCGCCGATGCCATCGATGCTCTCGCATCCCAAAACCCTCTCTTGGCCAAAGATTTCTTCCACTGGATCGCACTGGCCCTCTCGCAACGTCTTACCGCCACTCGCCTGCAACTCCTAGACCTGTTCCAACACCCAAACGCCTAAAACCCCAATGCTCTCGTCCGCCTGGCTCGAACACAAAAACCTCCAATCCCTCCTCGATACGCTCCTGGCCCAAGGCTTCTGCGTCATCGGACCTACCATCGAACAACATGCAATCATCTACGATGAATTGACCTCCATAAGCCAACTCCCCCAAGGCTGGTCCGACTCGCAATCCCCAGCCCTCTACCAACTCCAAAAAACTCCAAACGGTCCCGCAAGCCAAAAATTCTTTCACTTCAACCTCGGACCCGCCTCCTGGAAAAAATTCCTGTTCCCCCCCAACTCGATCCTCCCTAACACGCCCGAACCAAACGGGCCTGCTGGGCCAGAAACCTCTCAAAACCCAAGCAAAACACCAGCAATCCGCAAACCCCTGGCAATCCTCGGCGCCCGCGCCTGCGAACTCGCTGCCATCGCTATCCAAGACCGCGTGCTCATGTCCCCACCCTTCGTCGATGCTCAATACGAACTTCGGCGCAAAGACTTGTTCGTCGTCGCCGTGCAATGCACCACCGCCGCAAATACCTGCTTTTGCTCCTCTATGAATACCGGCCCGGCTCTCCCTAAACCCGACCAACAAAACTGCACCTACGACCTGGCCCTGACCGAACTGATCTGGCCGGATCACCAACCTGCCTCTTACGGCTTCCTCGTCCAAGCCGGCTCAACGCGAGGACAATCGATCCTCGAACTCCTACCAACCTCCGAGGCTGGCCCAGATCTACTCGACGCACAACAAAAAAACATCGACGCCCTCGGGGCCTCGATCCAACGTGCTATGCCAACTGGCGACCTTCGAGATGCTCTCCTGGCACGCTTGAAACACCCTCATTGGGAGGATGTCGCAAAACGCTGCCTATCTTGCGCTAACTGCACCATGGTCTGCCCAACCTGCTTCTGCTCTAGCGTCGACGAGGTCCATGACCTGCTAAACGACACGACGATTCGAGAACGTCGCTGGGACTCTTGCTTCAACCCTGACTTTACCCACACCTCGGGCGCCCCGGTCCGAAACTCGATCCAATCCCGTTACCGCCAGTGGCTTACTCACAAACTCGCCACCTGGCACGATCAATTCGATACCAGCGGATGCGTCGGTTGCGGTCGATGCATCACCTGGTGCCCGGTCGGGATCGATCTGACCCAAGAAGTCGCCAAACTCCTCGAACCCTCCGATGCCCCTCTGCTCCCCGTCCCCCCCAAACTCAAGCCACAGGGTCTCCAGAAATCATGAACCCCTGGCAACCCCATCGCGCTTCGATCGTGAATATCCACCGCGAGCTGGACCTCCCCTCGGCTAGCGTCTTTACCGTCGAACTCAAACTCGACCCAGGTCCCTTTGCAGACTCCTACAACTTCGCTCCGGGCCAATTCAATATGCTCCATGTGCCTGGCTCTGGCGAAATCGCTATCAGTCACTGCGGACCTCCTCCGAAAGACTGCTCGAATGCACTCGAACAAGGCTCGTTCCTGCACACAATCCGAGCCGTCGGACGAGTCACTCGCGCTTTGGAAAAACTCCAAATCGGCGACTCGCTCGGCGTGCGCGGCCCCTACGGTTCTCCCTGGCCTATGAACCAGCTGGAAAACCAAGACGTCCTGCTCGTCTCCGGCGGACTGGGCATGGCACCTCTGCGCCCGGTGATCTACTCGATCCTGAGCAACCGCAGTCGCTACGGCCATGTCAGCCTGCTCTACGGCTCTCGAACCCCAGAGTCGATCCTCTATGCAAACGAATTGGAGGCTTGGGCTACCTCAGGCATCGGTATCGAAACAACCGTCGATCGGGTCGGCAACGAGCTCCGTTGGTCCGGGCCCATCGGCCCTGCAACGCTCTTGCTCGATCGCCGCAGCTCAAAGTCCGCTTACCCGAACTTTCGCCCAGAGCGTACCCAAGTCCTCATCTGCGGTCCCGAAGTGATGATGCACTTTTGCGCCCTGAGCGCTCTGAAACTCGGAATCCGCGCCTCGTCGATCTGGATCTCGATGGAACGCAACATGCAATGCGGCGTCGGCTACTGCGGTCACTGCCAATGGGGACCTTTCTTCCTGTGCAAAGATGGCCCGGTTCTCCGCTACGATCTGGCCGAGCCGTACCTGAACATCAAGGACCTCTAAGCATGACTAAAACTCAAGAAAAATCAGGCAAAACCACGAAAAAGCCGACCGTCGCGGTCGTGAAATTCGCCTCCTGCGACGGCTGCCAATTGACCCTCCTAGACTGCGAAGATGAACTCCTGTGCATCGCGGATCAAGTCTCTTTTGCTCACTTTGCAGAAGCCTCCAGCGACCTGCAACCAGGCCCCTACGATCTGGCAATCGTCGAAGGCTCCATCAGCACCAACGAGGACAAACATCGCATCGCGAAACTGCGAGCCCAAAGCAAAAAACTCATCACCATCGGCGCTTGTGCCACCGCAGGCGGTGTTCAAGCTTTGCGAAATTTCGCCGATAACGAGGAATTTAAACGGGCGGTCTATGCCTCGCCAGCCATGATCGAGTCACTGGCCGATTCGACGCCGATCGCACAACATGTCCAAGTCGATTTTGAACTGCGCGGGTGCCCAGTCGATAAACACCAACTCATCGAGGTGATTTTGGCGTTTGCACAAGGCCGTCAGCCAAAAACATCCACCGAAAGCGTCTGCCAACCTTGCAAACGTCGCGGCACGGTCTGCGTCGTCGTGGCCCAAAAGAAACCCTGCCTGGGGCCGGTCACCCAAGCCGGTTGCGGCTCGATCTGCCCAGCTTTCGACCGCGGCTGCTACGGCTGCTTCGGTCCCTCGGCTCAAACCAACATGCAAGCCAGATCGGAAGAGCACACGTCTGAACTCCAGTC
>CAILTZ010000305.1 GCA_903837255.1 uncultured Pirellula sp.
AGATACGGACGTCGGCCTGAGGCTGACAAGTGCTTACTCGAAGCAGAGCAGGCCAACTACAAGTCCCTCTACCTCCTGGAGTATCGGATCGAAGAATCGATTCAATCGAAAAATAAAGAATTGCTGATCAGCTATCTGACCCAGCTGAACGAACTTGTCCGAAGCAAACCCGTTTCTACCATCAGTCAAGCCAAACTAGCTAGCTGGACCAAAACCCTGAACGAATGGCGCAATGGCCCTCAGTAATCCCCCCGGGGTTGCGAGCATCCATCAACGCTCCGTCGATGGTGCTTGCCGAGTCCTTCGCAACTCCCGTCGCATCAACTCTGCACGGGCTCCTTCACTTTGAAAGAGATTCTCTCGTTGCGCAAGATCAACATCCAAACGATAAAGCTCTCCCTCCAAATCGTCTTCGCGATATCCATACTGCCGATCAAACCATTCCGGAACCTTGCTGATCGATCCGGTCTTGGCCTCGATCAATACCCAAGCTCCTTGACGAATCGCATAGCCGTTGGGATTGGTGTTGTGCACGAGTATCTCACGAGTTGAATTACCTGTGCCGAAAATGAGCGGACGTTGGTCCAAGCTGTCCTCGGCGTTTCCAGCCGGGATCTCCAAATCTAGAACTCCAGCGATCGTCGCATACAAATCGATCTGGCTTAGCAGACCATCGCACACCCGGTCCGAAGGAATCCGATTTGGCCAGCGCATAAGCATCGGCACCCGATGTCCTCCTTCGTACAAGTCCCGCTTGAGACCTCGCAAAGGCCCCATGCTGCGATGTCCGTGGTTCTTGAGCCGTGCGTAGGCGTAAGCCTCAGGTCCATTGTCGGAGGAAAAAATCACCCACGTGTTTTCAGAGAAACCCTTGTCTTCCAAGGCTGCTAGGATCTGTCCGACCGCCGCATCGGTCTGAACCATAAAGTCCCCAAAACCGTTGGCTCGAGAGCTCCCCACAAACTCTCGGTCCGGAACAATCGGTGCGTGCGGTGAGGTGAATGGCACATAAAGAAAAAAAGGAGTATCGGAGGTTTGGTTTGAAATCCAACTTACTGCGCGCTGCGTAAGGGTCGGCGTCACCGCCCAGAAATCCCAATCCTTCACGCTCGGACCTGGCCGTGCCTCCCAAGCCCCTTCCGCGGTCTGCTTGGGCGTCGCTAAGGGCACCGTTGGGATTGTCAAGACTCGGTCGTTTTCGATCCAAGCATATGGCGGGAAGTTCGGTACGTCGTCCCCAAAGTAGTAATCGAATCCATGCTCAAGGGGACCATCGGGGATCGGCTTGCTCCAATCAAAAGCATCTGGAGCATAACCCGTTTTTGGATCCGGCTTGCTTGCCTCGCGCTGGATCGCTTTCCAGTTCCAACCCAAATGCCATTTCCCTATGCATGCGGTCTTGTATCCGTTGGCCTTGAGCAACTCTGCAAGAGTCCATTTCTCGTCGTCCAAAACGCTTTCGTCAAACGAGTTGACGATCCCATGGAACTTGCGCCAGTGGTATCTCCCCTGCAATAACGCATAGCGACTCGGCGTGCATATCCCCGAAGAACTGTGCGCATCGGTAAAGCGTGTCCCCTGACTTGCCAATCGATCCAAATGCGGAGTCGGGATTTTCGACTCAGGGTTCTGAACACCCAAATCCCCGTATCCCATGTCATCGGCATACAATAGGACAATATTGGGCCGATCTCCACTCGCTAGGCACTCGAGAGACAGTGCACAAAAAAGGGAGATATGTCCAATCAAAACAAAGGACATCAAGCAGTGGCTTGGAAATCTGAGCACGGCAATCCCTTTCTAAAAAACGCTATTCGTTAACCCGCTAGAAATCGAGCGATCAGCCGTTGCAATCGCTCCATATCCCAGTCGATGAACATCACCCCAGCGATCATACAAGCAACCCCGCAACCAATCAGACACCCCGCTACTCCTGGCATTCTTCGAGGCTTGGAATTCGATAACTCTGATAGCGCCTTGGAGGTCACAACTTGCCTTTCGAGTTGATACCAGCCCAACAGATTTTTCTGCTTGCCACAAGGGTTTAGGTGGGAGGTGTTCTTAAACCCCCAGCTTGGCTCGACGATCGCCCGCAGGTCCCACTGCGGAATCTCCAATTGGTTACCCAACCAAGCATGCTCGATCGATCCCTCGGCAAGCGCTCGATCGAGCAAATCGCGAAGTTGATCGAAGTCCAATCCTATGAACGTCCAAGCCGGCGGGCGTTGCAAGGCGATGAGCAAAACGATCAAACCGTACAGCGTCAGCAGCAATGGCCAAGTCCATTCACCAAGGGCCGCGTAAGCTCCCGTCGGAAAGAACAATTCGATGGGACCAATCAGCGCAAATCCCATCAATGCAAACCCGACGAGCAATGCTTCTTGAGCACTGGTCAGCAACGTCGGTTTGCGACGAACTACCAGCAAGCCCGTCACGATCAAATAGATCCCCAGCGGGATCAAGCCCAGCGCAAGCCTCAAATAATCCAGCATCGATTCTCCATCGCTCTACGAGGATTGCATATTGCTGCCGCATCGGCATCCATGGATCATGGCCTCCGATAATCTCTGGGTGTAGTTCATCTGTTGCAATCGTTCGCAGCGGTCGCGACTACAAATCAAACAGGTCCCGGCTATCGACTCCCAATCCCATAAATCTACCGTATAGATACTTGCCGATGAGCCTTGCGAAGGATTTTCTGGGCGATCTCTGAGCAACGTCTCAAAAGCTCTCTCCAATTCGGCGACCGTTGGAGGCATCCAGCCGATCTTTGTTGCAACTGTCTCGATAAATCCATTGCCAGCTCGTGTCGGGATCAATGATACCCTGTGGGCACCCCAATGCGTCGCCTGCTGGCAACTCCGAACGGCCCACTCGACCGACTCCTCGCGTGGGGTTCCTAACGGTTGCAGTAACACAAAAGCCCGGACAAAAATCCCTTCGCCTCCAAGGAACCTAACGGCATGCTCAAAGTCTTCGAGCGTCATCGCTTTGTTAAGCCATTTCATCCCAAGCGGATCGATTGTCTCGAGCCCCATGGCAACCTCCAAATCACCTGAGAGCATGTCGCGAAAACGCCGAACAAGTTCCTGTGTTTTGTTGGAGCTTAGCAGCGCCGCATGGTTCTCGACCACAACGCGATCAAAACCTTCGCACTGCTTTGCGATCGACTCATACTCCTGCGGATCGACATTCGCAGGATCGAAAAAATTCGATGCATTGTAAAGCTTGAGCCACTCCCCTCCTGTCGGTACGGAGCTTTCTTGTGAAATCCTATGGCTGAGTTCCTCGATCTGAGACGAAAGCGAACCGACCGGCGTCCTGCCTTCGATAAGTGTATACTTCCAAAGATCGCACATCGAGCAGCTAAAGCGGCATTCGGAACCTACCAGAAAATAGGTGCGACTCGACACCAGGCCACCTTGGCCGTCGGGCTCCTGCTCCCGAATCCAACCCATCGATTCGCCGGCCTTGCGAAGAACCTTCGGTGGACGTGCGCTGCGGATCTGCGAAGTGAGGGACTCATGCATCGACTTGATCCAATCCATAGCCA
>CAILTZ010000306.1 GCA_903837255.1 uncultured Pirellula sp.
CGCACCGATATTCTCACCAACATCGATGTCGGCGATGTCGATCGATACGATCTCGAAGGCGGTTTGATCATCGAGACGGCTGGCCAGAACCGCTTTGGAGATCACGTCTGGATTTTCTAGAACCACTTTGTGGCTGTCGGCAGACCCGATCGCCGAGACGATGCCTTGGCCAACCCGAGCGATGATGGTTTCCTCGGTAGCACCACCGATGAGCTGGGCTAGGTTGGCTCGCACGGTCACTCGGGCTTTGACCTTGAGCTGAATTCCATCTTTGGCGATCGCATCGAGAAAGGGGTTAGCGCTGTTTCGCGGTGGGCAATCGATGACCTTGGGATAAACGCTGGTTTGAACGGCGTCGAGCACATCGCGGCCCGCCAGATCGATCGCGGCAGCTTTTTGGAACGAGAGATTGATTTGACGGCTCTTGCGGGCGGCGATCAAGGCTCGGATTACTTGTGGGACATTGCCTCGGGAAAGGTAATGGGCTTCCAGGGCCTTGGTCGTCAAGTCAGGATCGTCGATTCCAGCGGCAACCGCCATGATTTTGCTTCGCACGATCGTTCGGGCATCGACGCGTCGGAACATCATGCCGATGAGGTCTCTGAGTCGGACATCCGCGCCGGTCATGATCGCTTGGATCCAAAGCCAAAAATATCTTGAAACGACCGCCAAGAAAATCAGGGCGATGATCGCGCCGATAACAAACAGAGTCCCGAAGAGAGCTACTAGTGCTGAAGACATGTTTCAAACCGCTCGGACGAAAGTATTGGAGAGAGAACATAGAAGGGGAAATATGGGATTGGATCACCCTCACCGATTTTAGTCGAGGACCGAGGAAAGGGAGCGTGGGAACCGGTCCATTGTTAAAAAAACTCGCGATTCCGTGACTAGCCTACCCCTGCGCGGTAGGATGCTTGCCCATCTTTGCCCCCTTTGTGTTTTTTTAATCTTTACCGTGCGAATCTTTTCCGTGCGAATCTCTACCCTGCGGAGCCATTTAGAATGCCGATGCCTGCCCACTGGATTCCATTAGCGTCTTTGACCGCAGTTTTGGGACTCGCTCCCGTAAGTGTTTTAGCCCAGGAGGGCCTTACCGACCCCCAACGCCGTGACTCCGAGTGGGTCGGAGGTTCGATCGATGAATCGATCATAACGCCGGTCAACCAGCGTTTAACCCCCGTAGGCAAGTGGTTGGACTTACCCGGCATGCGTCCTCAGGTCATCGCGATTTCTCCGGATGGCAAGATCGCGGTGACCAGTGGCAAAACCAGCAGATTGGTCGTGTTCGATCCGGAGACTGCCAAGATTCTCCAGCAGGTTGATCTACCTAGCGAGGAGTCCAAAAACGCCCAGGATCAGGCTGCTGCGAACAATCTCAAACCTGATACCAAGGCGATTGCAAGTTTCACTGGACTGGTGTTTTCGCCAGACGGTAAATCGATCTACATGAGCAACGTCCAAGGTTCCGTGAAGGTCTTTTCGGTCGATGAATCCAGCAAGGTCGCTCCGTCCTATACGATCCGCCTGCCGGATGCCAATGCCCCTCAGCGCAAACAAGAAATCCCCAGCGGTTTGGCGATCAGCGACGATGGCAAGCGGCTCTTTGTTTGCGGCAACCTCTCGAATCGATTGATCGAACTGAGTCTGGAAACAGGACTCGTACTTCGGACCTTGGATGTCGGAGTGGCTCCGTATGACGTTAAGCTGACAGGAAACAAAGCGATCGTCAGCAACTGGGGTGGCCGCAGGCCTGGGGCCAACGATCTGGTGGGACCGGCCGGCAAAGGGACTCTTGTTCGTGTCGACCCTGTCCGCTTTATCGCCGATGAAGGCTCGGTGTCAATCATCGATCTGGAGTCCTCGAAGATCAACGAGATTCTTGTGGGTTTGCATCCATCGGGATTGGCTATCTCGCCTGATGCCAAGTATGCCGTGTGTGCTAACGCGGCCAGCGATTACCTGAGCGTCATCGACCTGAGTTCGTTGAGTGTGATCGAAAAAATATGGACCAAGGCGAACCCTGCCGAGCTTTTCGGTGCCTCGCCCAACGCGCTTGCCTTTGGCAAAGAGCCTGACGAACTCTATGTCGCCAACGGCACGCAGAATGCAATCGCCGTGGTGGAGTTCGAGCCACAAAACAAAGGTGAAAGCAAACTGCAGGGAATGATCCCCGTGGGCTGGTTTCCCGGTGCTCTTTCTTACGATTCCCATCGCGACTCGCTGGTCGTTGCCAACATCAAGGGGTTGCCGACGGAGCCCAGAAAG
>CAILTZ010000307.1 GCA_903837255.1 uncultured Pirellula sp.
CGGGAAGAGGAATGGGGGCAGGGGGGCTTCAAGTTTCCTTTGTAAGGTCTTTTGTTTCGTAGCGATGAGTCATGGCCCCACCGGCGTGAAGCCGGGTGGTGGCCTGCCTTGCGTGTGAATGGCTGAGGTTCATGACAACTAAGAGAAGAATCATGCAATTCGATCCAAGCGAGATCTCGATAGACAGACGCCATTTTTTAGCAACCACCGCCGTCGCCTTGGGCGGTACTTTGGCCGGGGGGGCTCACGGGGCAAGCGAGGCACTGGCGGCACTTGAGATCATCGATTGCCACACGCACTTTTACGATCCGAGCCGAGCGCAAGGAGTCCCGTGGCCGCCCAGAGACTCGACCCTTTATCGGACGGTGTTACCGAAGGATCTTCGGGCTCAAGAAATGCATCAGCCGGTGACAGGAACGGTGATCGTCGAGGCCAGCGAGTGGATCGAGGACAATCAGTGGTTGTTGGATCTTGCCAAGAGCGACCCGTTCATAGTTGGGATCGTGGGCAGATTGGATCCTGCCTCGGGGGTCTTTGCCGAACAGCTCAAACGCTTTGCTGCAAACCCTCTGTATCGTGGCATCCGCATCTGGGAGGATCGCGTCAAATCGCTTCTGCAGCGCAACGAGCTTGGACCCTTTGCCTTGATGGCTCAAATGGGAATCGCAGCGGACCTCAACGGTGGGCCCGAGACCGTCTCGCTGGTCGAATCGCTCGCCAAGCGAGTACCGGATTTGACGATCGTCCTTAACCATATCGGCAATGTAGCGATCAGCTCCTCGGCGCCTCCGGAGGCGTGGAAGGTAGCGATTCGGGGGGCGGCCAAGCATCCGAATGTCTACTGCAAGATATCGGCATTGGTCGAGGGGGCGGCCCGAGATGGCAAAAAAGCCCCTGCCGATCTGGACTTCTACAGGCCGACGCTCGATGTGGTTTGGGATGCGTTTGGGGAGGACAAAGTCATTTACGGCAGCAATTGGCCGGTCTGCGAATTCGCAGCCGAGTACAAAACCGTCCAGCGGCTTTCGATGGATTACGTGAGCCAAAAAGGTCCTGAGGCACTCAAGAAGTTTTGCGCGTCGAATGCCTCCAAGGCTTACCGATGGATTTCCCGAGGCTGAGCCGTTTTGGCGATGGGAGATTAACCCGAAAGCGGCTATACTTTTGGCATCTTATCCCGTGTTTTCGGCATTCCCCTCCCTGTGCCGGAAGGTCCGTTGCCAAGGGGCTTCGGCCAGCATGTGGAACTCTATTTTTCAGAAGTCTATCGAGATCTATTCCTTATGAAAGCGATTGCCGTTCGTCCAGGAACACCCCACAGCGTCCACCTGCGAGACATCCCTGAGCCCAAGTTGGATTCGATCAAGGATGGCAAGGGGGTATTGATCAAAGTGCTCAAGGTCGGGGTCGATGCAACGGACCGTGAGATTAACGACGCCCTCTATGGCCATTCCCCTCCAGGCGACGATTATCTTGTGCTCGGCCATGAGTCCTTTGGTATCGTTCAGCAGGTTGGCTCCAACGTAAAGAATATCCGGGTCGGAGATTATGTGACCGCCACGGTTCGTAGGCCAGGAGGCTCGATCTACGACAAGATCGGGACCTACGACATGACCAGCGAGGAGACTTACTACGAGCGCGGCATCAATCTCTTGCACGGTTACCTGACGGAGTACTTCGTCGACCACGAGGACTACATCGTTCGAGTCCCCAAGGGGCTCAAGAATCTGCACGTGCTTATGGAGCCGATGAGTTGTGCAGCCAAGGCGATCCAGCAAGCCTACGAGGCTCAGCGACGGATGAAGGTCTGGAGTCCAAAGCGCGCATTCGTGATGGGAGCCGGCCAAATCGGACTCCTGTCGACCTTGGTTCTGCGGCTCAAGGGTTTGGAGGTCTTTACGCTGGCACGGGCCAAGGGACCTCACCTGAAGAGTTCGATTGTCGAAGGGATGGAAGCCACGTATGTAGCCACCTCGGAAACGAGCCTTGAAGACCTGACCAAAAAGGTAGGCAAGGCCGACATCATCGTCGATGCGACAGGTTCCTCGAAGATTGCATTCGGTGCGATGGAGTGCCTAGCTCACAACGGTGCCCTGGTGTGGACCAGCATTACCGGTGGAAAAAACACCACCGAAGTTCACTCCGATAAAATCAACATCGAGTGGGTGCTGGGTAACAAACTCCTGCTCGGAAGCGTCAATGCCAACCGAGACCATTTCGAGTCAGGTATTCGCGACTTGGCTCTCGGTGAGGTCATGTTCCCGGGAGTCCTTGAAAAGATTTTGACCAATCCAGTCCAAGGCTTGGATCAATACCAAGAGATGATGCGATTGCTCGTCGAAGACAACAGCGCATTGAAAGTTTACGTCAACGTCGCCGAAGGCTGATGCTCTCAACGAGTATCGAAAGGAGTTGATTCCATGCAGTGGCTTATCACGATCGCAGTTGTGCTCGCAGCATTGGCCCTTGTGGCACTCAAGCTTTGGAGGTTCGGCAAAGAACTCAGCCGACTTGACTCGGGCGGCGAAACGAAGACCGCTTGCCACGGTTGCCCGGGTTCTGCGAGGTCGGACGCGGATCTAGGGATAACGATCAAGCCTTTGGTTCAGATCGGGGACAAAACCAAGCAGTCATTGATGGCTCTGTGGGTGGTGGTCGCGTGCATCGGAGACGTCGGGATGAGCCAAGAGATACGTCCGCCAAACTATGACGAATCGAAAGCCTCGAACTTTGATTTGGTCTCGGTGTTGGCCGGTCCAGATGGCAAGCTGATCGAATCCAAGGATCAATGGTCGGCTCAGAGAAAGTACCTGGTCGATCTTCTAGCGAAAGAGGAATACGGCTATGCGCCGAAAGATTCCGTCGCGATTCGCACGGAGCTATTTGATGATGGCCCAGCGGTTTTGGGTGGCCAGACCAAGTCGAACATTCGCAGACGGCAAATCGCAGTTTTTCTGGAGAGAGACGGCAAGAGAGTCCGAGTCGATCTGGCTCTTTGGTCCCCAAAGGATCGCCCCAAAGCCCCGTGTTTCCTAGGGTTGAATTTTCGCGGGAATCAATCGACGTGTGATGATCCAAAAATCCGGCTAACGACCAGCTGGTGCGACAATCGAAGTCCCGGTGTTGTCGACAACAAGGCCACCGAGGCGAGTCGGGCCAACCAGAGCGAGCGATGGCCGATTGCCCAGATCCTCGAGGCTGGATTTGCGGTGGCAACGGCGCATTACTCGGACATCGATCCGGACTATGACGATGGTTTTGAAAACGGAGTTCATGGCCTGTTCCCTGAGGATCGAATCGATGCGGACCATCCAAGCCGTTGGGGGTCGGTCGCCGCGTGGGCTTGGGGCCTCTCTAGGCTCGCTGATGTTTTAGAGAAGCTCGATGGAGTAGACCCCAAGGGACTCATGGTGGTGGGGCACTCGCGGCTTGGAAAAACAGCTCTGTGGGCTGGAGCGACCGACGAGCGATTCCAAGTGGTTGTTTCGAACAACTCCGGTTGTGGGGGGGCGGCGCTGAGCAAGCGAATTTACGGAGAGTCCGTCGCGAGGATCAACACTGCGTTCCCGCATTGGTTCAACCGCAACTTTCGAAAGTACAACGATCGAGAAGATTTGCTTTCGTTCGATCAGCACCAATTGATCGCTACGATCGCACCTCGCCCGGTCTACATCGCAAGCGCCAGCAACGACAAATGGGCGGATCCCCTAGGTGAGCTTTTATCAGGCCACCACGCATCGAGCGCTTATCATTTGTTTGGCAAGAAGGGGCTCGACGCTGTGGAGTTACCCGCTGTAAACACGCCCATCGCACAGGGTGCGATCGGGTACCATCTTCGCGACGGAGATCATGACATGCTCCTGTATGACTGGGAGCAGTTCATCGCATTTGCCAAGCAAAATGGCTTTTGAAGCCAACCGAGCGCCAGCTAGCTTGACCGAGCGCCAGCTAGCTTGATCGAGCGCCAGCTAGCTTGATCGAGCGCCAGCTAGCTTAGGTGGCTGGATGTTTTTTCGAAGTGCTCGTCCCAGGCTTCGGGAGATTTCGGCTGGTAGATATCGATCGAGCTGGTTTGGAGCATCCACGCTCGAGCTTCGCCCACATTTTTGAATCTGCCCAGAGCGAGCATCTGCGAGATCACGTTTCCAAGTGCAGTGGCTTCGACGGGTCCTGCTACCACCGTACGATTGCAGGCGTCGGCGGTCATTTGGCACAGGAGTTGGTTTCGAACACCGCCACCTACGATATGGATCGTTTCGATCTGGTAGCCCAAAAGATCTTCGAGCATCCCGAGGCAGATACGGTATCGCATTGCCAGGCCTTCAAGGATAGCACGAACGATTGCTCCGTCGGTATTGGGAGTGGGCTGACCGGTTTGTCTGATGTATCCCAGGACTGCATCGAGCATGTCTTCGGGGGCGATGAAGGATGGGTTCTGGACGTCGATCCAGTGAGAGAGTGGTTTGGCTTCAGCGGCCAAGGTTGCCAGGGTGGTCCAGTCGTAGGGCTTACCGCGTCGTTGCCAGCTGGCGCGGCATTGCTGCAGAGGCCACAGGCCGGCGATGTTCTTCAGGAGTCGAACGGTTCCATTGGCTCCACCCTCGTTGGTGAAGTTCAGTTCGGAGCATTTGCTGTTAAGACGTGGTTGGCTTAGCTCGACGCCCATGAGCGACCAGGTTCCACTGCTGATATAGCACCAATTGGGTTTGGATTCCGAGAAGCCCTTTGCGGGTACTGCCAGGACCGCAGCACCGGTATCGTGGGTAGCCGGGACAATCGTCTTGGCCCTCGGAGACAGGCCTGTAAGGTTCCGCAGTTGGGTTCGGACAGAGCCTAGCGAGCAGCCAGGCTGGACCGGAGTGCGGAAGAGTTTTTCTGGGATACCGAGTCGTTCAAGGATCTTGGTCGACCATCCACCACCGCCAGGTTGCATCATTTGGGTGGTCGATGCGTTGGTAAATTCGTTGACTTTCTCGCCGGTGAGCATCCAGTGAAAAAAGTCCGGGATCATCAGAAATCGGTCTGCGATATCCAGCATGGGAGAATTTTCAACTCGCATGCTATAGAGTTGGTAAAGGGTATTGATTTCCATGAATTGGATACCCGTTTCTTGGAAGATCTCCTCGCGGCTGATCTTCTTGAAAGCTTTGTCCATCAAGCCGCGGGTTCTTGGATCTCGATAGCAGAAAGCAGGTCCTGCCAGGTCGTCGTTGCGATCCAGCAAGATATAGTCGACCCCCCAGGTATCGACCCCCAGACTCACGATGCGATCCCGGTGCTCGTCGACCGCTTTACCCAAGCCGATCTCGACTTCTTTCCAGAGAGAGAGCAAGTTCCAGAGCAACCGATTTCCGACCTGCAGCGGAGCATTTTCAAAGCGGTGAACATCCTTGAGTTGGATCATGTCCCCTCGCAGTTCGGCTGCGATGACACGTCCGCCAGAAGCACCCAGGTCGATGGCTAATGCAATGTCAGGTTGATCCATTTTCGAAAGGTATTCTCAGGAGGGGGACAGGGATTTGATTTTCTTTTTCAAACCGTTGCGGATGGCATCTTCTAAGCTCTTGATGGTGGTTTGTACCGAAGCGACTTGGTCGGGATCAAGTTCATCATTTTCGCCGAAGCGTTTCGCATAGAATGCCGAGGAAAGTTTTTTCATATCTACCGTTAGATCCGCTCGGCCGAGGGCATCCCCCGCGATCTGGAGGAATTCTTGCGGAGTCTGATGGGGTTCTCTGCGCAAGCCCAACGAACGCAGCAGCTTGATGATTTTTTCGTAGAACTCGATCCTCGAGTAACTGCGGCGCTGGCGGGTCGATTTTCGGCGCCATTTTTTAGGGAAGAGATTTGGAAAGAGCCTTTGGATGGCTTTGTAGAGCATCAGCAAGCTTGCAGCGATCGCGATGAATGCAACGGCAACTCTCCAGGAGAACCATCGGTCTGGGGAAAGGAAACCACCGACAAAGCGGCTCGATTGCATCCGAGAGAAGAGCGTTTGAATTTGAACCCAGAATCTCGCATAAGTACCTTCGGAAGAGTCTCCGAAGAGGGAGAACAAACCTCCCTGTTTGGATTTATCCATGTTGATAACCATCTCATCCCAAAAATCTTGCATCGCGTCGAACGTTTGCGAGTTCGAGCTGCGGAAGCTACCGCCAGCGTTCGAACCATCGACCGGTGGGGTCGGGTCGAGCCTTAGCCAAACACCTTGTGTGGACCAACTCGGTATGGGGATACCGACTCGAATCGATTCGTCCTCTTGGAGTATCTGATCGATGGTAAAGTAAGCTTCTACCCAGACGTGGGCATGGTTCTGCGAGACCTGGAAGTACCCGCCGATATCGTTGTATTCGCTTGGTCGAAACCCGACGACAAGTCGAGTGGGGATCCCTTGTGATCGCAGCATCAAGGCCAATGCGCTCGCAAAGTACTGACAGTGTCCTTTTCTTTTGTTGAGAAGAAAATCTGCGATAGGATCGATCCCGGAATCACGGGGCCCTGTGAGCGAAAGGGTGTACTCGTATTGACTGTTGCTAGCCAAATGATTTTCTAGGAACAGGGCCCTGGCAAGCTTGCCCGTTAGAGGCTTGGGGCTGAGGGCCAGAATACGCTCGATTTCAGGTCGGAGGATTTCTAAAGAAGCTGGAAAGGTCGTGATCAAACTGCCATAGCTGGAGAGTGACTCTGGTTGCTTTTCCTTGTAAACATCCGATTGATCTTCGAGAATCGGGGATTCTTGTCCTCCGACGAACGCATAGCTCAAAAAGGAGTAGCGGCGTTTAGGCGGATTGCTACCCGAAAAATTGCCCCGTAAATCGACCAGTCGCCAATCTCTTCGCGATGTAAGAAATGGCGAATTTTCGACTTGAGCATAAGGAGGTATCGAGCACACGACGGGTCCGAATGGGGATCGCTCAGCGACGTTGACTCGGACGCAGTCGCGGCGAGCAAGCATTTCGCTGTCGCAATCCTGCTGAGACATCAGATCTCGCAAATTACTCTGTTTGGGGCTGCTGCTGTCTCGATCGCTAGGTTGCCAGAAACCTCGCCCTGGACCGTCGATGTAACGGTGCACGACTGTTCCTCGAATGTAAGGCGGCTGGTTGGGTCGGTAGGTTTTTGTCGTCGTCTCA
>CAILTZ010000308.1 GCA_903837255.1 uncultured Pirellula sp.
CTCTGGGCCCGTACTACGGCCAGGATGCGGCTGTTTTTTCGTACTGTGCCTGAGTTACTTCGTACACACCAAGGTAGTAGTCCTTGCTGATCGTCACTTCGTGCTGGGTCTCGTCCTCATTACGGCCTTGCTCGCTCTCGGGCGAGCCCATCATGAATGTCCCTTTGGGGATCAGCACCAGTTTCATCCCAATGCTGTTGGTGAGTTCTTTGGGTGGTTGGGCTTGCATGTACTCTGCAAAGATCAGTAGGACAAAAGCGAGTGCAGTGGAAAAAATCGATAGCGAGCTTTGCATTGCTTATCGTCTCCAGGAAATTTTGAGTGTGCTCGTTGTGAACCAGCGACGAACGTTTATTGTAGAACCGTCGAGGTGTCTTGTGGGCAGGCGGGGTCCGGCCGCCTGTGGCAGGCGCGCTTGGTTTTGGACGGTGTTGACTGGATTGATAGTGTTGACAGTTGACGTCAACAGTGTCCATTCTGTCGGCTGTCAACACAGTCAATCCAGTCAACACCGTCAATCCAGTCAGAAAAAGTACCTAGCCGGATTGTTTCGCCAAGTGAAGCTTGTACTCGACGGCATCGACCAATGCCGCCCAGGAGGCTTCGATGATGTTCTCGCTCACACCGATGGTCTGCCAGGTGTGATGCTCATCGGTGCTTTCGATGTTCACACGGATCCTCGCTGCTGTACCGGCCTCTCCGTTGACCACACGCACCTTGTAGTCGACAAGCCGCATCGATTCGATCCCAGGATAGAATCTCACGAGGGTTTTCCGCAACGCAGCATCCATGGCATTGACCGGCCCATGCCCCTCGGCAGCCTCGACGCACACACTGTCTGCAATCTTGAGCTTCAAGATCGCTTCGGCGAATTGCTGGTTCCTGGCGGTGTCCAAGTCACCGGCTAGGACCTGGTACTTGATCGTCTCAAAGTGGGGGGTATACGTCCCCGAACACTGCTTGACCAAAAGATCGAACGAGGCCTCGGCTGCCTCGTACTGATAGCCTTGGTTCTCTTTCTTTACGACATGTTCCAAGATACGATCCAAGAGCACTCGGTCCTGTTGTCCACCATGCTTTTGGGTCAATGCAGCGATATTCGATCTGCCAGACAATTCGCTCACCAAGATCCTGCGTTCGTTTCCGACGAGTTCCGGGTTCATGTGCTCGTAGGTGTGCGCAAATTTGTTGACCGCGTGAACGTGCATACCGCCTTTGTGAGCAAAAGCGCTACGACCGACAAAAGGCTGGCTGTTTCGAGGAATCAAATTCGCCGTTTCATAGACGAACCGCGACAGTTCGGTCAGGTGTTCGAGCGAGCCGTTTTGGAGGACTCGGTAGCCCTGCTTTTTGAACTGCAAATTCGAGATCACGCAGACCAAGTCGGCGTTTCCGCAGCGTTCGCCGATCCCATTGATCGTACCCTGGACCTGATCGCAGCCCGCTTCGATCGCAGCCAAGGAATTGGCGGTCGCAAGATCGCCATCATTGTGGCAGTGGATCCCGAGCTTGGCCCCTGTAGGATCAAGCCTCGATTTGGAATCTCGGACAATCGCGGCGACCTGCTCGGGAAGCGATCCGCCGTTGGTATCGCAAAAGACAATCCATTTGGCACCCGCTTTGGCCGCCGTCTCGACCGCCGATAAGGCATACTGCGGATTCGCCCTGTAGCCATCGAAATAGTGTTCCGCGTCATAGACGATCTGGGCGTAACGCGAAAGATACTCGACCGTCTGGCCAATCATGTCGAGGTTTTCTTGCAAGCTCACTCCCAGGACTTCCGTTGCGTGGAAGTCCCAAGACTTGCCCACGATGGTGATCACCGGTGTCTGGGCGGCTATCAAGGCCGCGATTCCCGGGTCCTCGGCCGCCGTCATTCCCCGCCTGCGAGTCATGCCAAAGGCCGAAAGGAGGCTTGAACCAAGGTTCAGCTGCTTGGCCTTCTGAAAAAACATCGCATCCTTTTCGTTCGACAGTGGATATCCACCCTCGATCATCTCGATGCCGATCTCCGAAAGCCTCACGGCGATGTTGAGCTTGTCCTGGAGCGAAAGACTCACTCCCTCGCCTTGGGTTCCATCGCGTAGGGTCGTGTCGTAGATGAGGATCGATCGGTCTTGCATGGTCTTTTGCCGTTTAGAAAATAAAAAACCCCTGAAGCGGCAGGCTTCAGGGGTTGGGTTGCAAACTTTGGTTGCGACACGGTTTCAAAATTGAAACTCTCCCCAAGGCCTACCGGCACTCGGGGATAATAATCTCGGTAAAGTTACAGAAATTGGTTCGTCGCATAGTTTTCATTTTTCGCTTGAGCTCGGGGTCTGTCAACTCGAACCTGCCAAAATCTCTTGTAGTAGTTCAGGGATATTCGCTTTTCTGATCGAGTCGCGGTGTTGGGGATGGATAAAGACACGGACCCGTTTAACCATTTCGTCGAATTGGCGAGTGGCTAGCGACTGGACCACCGGGGAGACTTCGAACAGGTCCCTGTATTGGCCCGACTTTTGGCGGATACGCAGATCGAACTGGACCTCGCACTGGACCGGAGGAGCATCGATGAGCAATTCGTGAACCCCGATCGTTGTTTTGGTTCGGTCCGAAAGGGACCTGGCGAGTTTCCCAGAGAGCTCGACGAGCTGCCCATAGGGCTTGCTTGCGATCGAGCGATGAAGCTCTGGTTCGCAAAAGCAATCGAATTGGGCGATGCGTTTGTAAAGCGTTCTTCGAGGGCCAAAGATCCCCTGGGCGCAAGGCTCGCTGGGAGTCCCTTTAGAATGCTGGATCAACGAAGCCTTCATCGCCGCGTCGTCCATATCGAGCCATGACTCGACAAGCTCGGTATGACCGCTCAAATCGTACACGGCTCGCTGGAGCATCGCCGTAGCGCTTCGGACCGCATGATGCCAATAGACTTCGCTGAACATGACGTACCTGGCAAAGACCATCATCTCGGCAGCCGTGCGGCCTTTTTCGCTGATCGCTATGCGATGCCGCTCGGAGTCGATGCACATGGATTGGACCAAGCGATGGCGGTCGAAATTTCGTCCGTAGGGCACACCGGCGTGCAACGAATCCCGCTCGAGGTAATCGAGCTTGTCGATGTCGATCGGACCGCTCAGGATCGATCGCAGGATCGAATGGAGCGGATCGAGCGAACTGCCTGGACTCGGGTCGAGGAACTCGGCGATCGACTCGGGCTCAAGATCCCAGTCGGATTTGAGCAAGCCAGCGATTTCTGAGTGAACCAAGAGCCGCTTGGCAAGCAGCTCGTGTCGAGGGGAGCCGACCAAGCCTAGGTCTTCGATCAGGTGGCAAAAAGGCCAGTGCCCAAGATCATGAAAGAGTGCCGCGACGATTAGCAGCGAAGCATCATGATCGCCAAAAAGCATCGGTTGTTTCGGATCGTTAGCCAATTGCTTGAGCACCTCAATCGCGTTGCGATACACCCCCAGTGAGTGCTCAAACCGCGAGTGGCTCGCCCCGGGGTAGACCAGCGAAACGAGCCCCAGCTGGGTTACGCCGGCCAAGCGGCGAAAGGGGGCCGTATCGATGAGCCGGCGGACCCTCGAAGTGATCGGCACATCGATCTCCGGGCTGATGCGGATGACCGACGAGGTAGGTTGCAATTCCGGAATCATAGATGCGATTGGACTTTCCCGCCCCATGTGCCATTGGAGCGCCAGGCCACTGATCAAAATTCAATAAAAATCCAGCTGAAAAACCACTCCCTCGGAGGCATTTCGCCGGGTAGACGGTTGGCATCCTCGACGGCACGCTAGAATGGTAGTGTCAGGCTGCATTTTAGCGGAAATACAATTTCGGCGGACGCTAGGAGACTCCTACGGGAGCTACATGTCAGATTCGATTTGGCCAGAGGGCCAAGCAACCACGGAACTGCTGGTCGATGTCCGAGAGGGCAAACCACAAGCGGTCGAAGAACTCTTCGACCGTCATCGAGATCCCTTGCGCCGCATGATCGCCATGAGGCTCGACCAAAGGCTAGCCCAGAGAGTCGACGTGAGCGACATCATTCAGGATGTGCTCATCGAGGCCAACCGCAGGCTCGTCGAGTACGTTAACTCGCCGACGATCCCTTTTCATCTTTGGATCCGACAAATCGCCAAAGATCGGATCATCGACGCCCACCGACGGCATCGCATGTCGGCCAAGCGGAGCATCGATCGCGAGCAAGGCCCGATCGGGTTTGCATCCAACCAAGAATCGGCAATCGATCTGGCCAACCAATTCAAAGACGGCGGATTGACCCCCGCAGCCGCCGCGACGCAAAAAGAACTGGCCCACCACATGGAAATGGCTATCGGGCACCTCAAGGAGGGGGATCGCGAAATCATCCTGATGCGTCACTACGAGCAGCTCAACAATCAGGAGATCGCGCAGTCCCTAGGACTGACCGAACCGGCCGCTAGCATGCGATACCTGCGTGCGATCAAACGTCTGCGGGAGGTGATCGAAAGCCTGCCAAATCTCAATAGGGAAATCCGGGAATGAACGCCGAGCTCCCGGATGAGCCGATCTCGGGTCAGACTCAGCTTGACGATTCCCAAGCCGATGAGAACCTTGCTCTGCTGGTCGCAGAACTGACCGATCGATTGCAAAAAGGCCTCGCTGTCGATATCCACCAAGTCTGCCGCGAGCACCCACTGTGCCGAGACTATCCAGCCGTGGCCGATGAACTGCGCGGCATCTGGGGGACAATCATCGTGACCGATGCCATTGGGAGTCACGAAGTCCGATTGATGGCCGAGTCACTTCCCCCCTCAGGAGATTCGAACGTCTGGCGATTGGCCTTGCCCTGCGTGTTCGGAGATTATCGCCTGGACCAAGAAATAGGTCGCGGCGGCATGGGAGTCGTGTACCGCGCCGAGCAGATCAGCCTCGGACGCCAAGTCGCCGTCAAAATGATCCTCAAGGATCAATTGGCTTCGGAGCCCGAGCGGCAACGTTTCTTTGCCGAAGCCCGCGACACGGCACAGTTGCAGCACCCAGGAATCGTGCCTGTCTACGATGTCGGTGAAATCGACGGTCGGCCTTATTTCGCCATGCAGTACATCCAAGGTCGAACGCTTCAAGAGCTCATCAACGCCGGTTCGATCGATGAGCGAGAATCAGTCCGAATCGTCGAATTGATTGCCCAAGCGGTCGATTTTGCCCACCAAAACGGAGTGCTGCACCGAGACATCAAACCATCGAACATCTTGATCGATCAAAACGGTGTCGCCCGGCTGACCGACTTTGGTTTGGCCAAACATACCGATGCGGGAGAGTCGCTCACCCGCACCGGAGTCATTCTAGGAACCCCCAGCTACATGAGCCCCGAACAGGCCAGCGGACGCATGGGAACCATCAGCCCGGCGTCAGATGTGTACAGTTTGGGTTCGGTCCTCTACCATGCACTCACTGGCAGGCCACCTTTCGTTGCCAAAACAACGATGGATATGCTCTTGCAAGTCATGGAGCAGGATCCCCCAAGTCCCAGGTTGCTCAATCCCAAAGTCGATCGCGACTTGGAGATGATCCTCACACGCTGCTTGCAAAAGCCCCCGGATTTGCGGTACCCGAGCGCTTCGAGACTCGGCGATGACCTAGCAGCTTATCTAAACGACGAACCGATCTCCGCACGATCTGGGCAATTTGCACAGGTGGTAGCAAGATGGTTTCGCGAGACCCACCATGCACCGGTCCTAGAAAACTGGGGGCTATTATGGATGTGGCACTCGCTGGTCTTGGTCATCGCAAGTGTTATGACAGAGTTTTTGCAATGGAACCATGCCAGACGCGAGTCCTATGCGCTTTTGTGGACGGTGGGGTTAGGCAGTTGGGCCGCCGTCTTCTGGGCGTTGCGGCGACGGATGGGACCGGTGACATTCGTCGAGCGGCAGATCGCGCACGTTTGGGGCGCGGCCATGATCGGTATCGCTGCGCTGTTTCCCGTCGAGTGGGCACTAAAGCTCGATCCGCTTCGGCTCACACCGTTGTTAGCCGTGATCACCGGCATGATGTTTTTCATTAAAGCGGGGATACTCGGTGGCGTGTTCTACATACAAGCTGCAAGCCTATTTGTATCGGCAGCGGCCATGTTGGCTTGGCCCGAGGTCGCCCACTTGATCTTTGCGCTCGTGGCTGGACTGTGCTTCTTCGTGCCGGGCCTGAAGTACTATCGTTTGCGCCGTTCGATTCAAGCGACCCAAAAGAACTAGCGCATCGAACCCAGGGCGCCGCCGCTGGTTGCCAAACGCAGAGAGCCCTGATCTCTCGACCAAGGCCCTCTGGGTTGAATTCGGTTTTTACCCGATCGACTTACTTGTGGGTAAAGTCGAGGTACCACAGTCCGTCATCCCATTCCAGGGAGACTCGTCGCCATCCAAGCGGCACTTGTGGGTACGGATAAAACGGTCCGATGTATGGCCAAGCCGATGCTGAGTACTGCTTGGGATAAGTCACCGCTGCGTAGTTTGGATACGCTGCATAGCTAGGCCAAGCGTAGCTGGGCATGTAAGGTTGGTCGTATCGAGGCGTTCCACCACCATAGCTTGGGCCACCTTGCATGGGCATCGGAGCCTGTGGTGCTGCGACGTTGCCAGTATAAGGTCCACCGACCGAACCACCGTTGACGGTGCTCGGAGCAAAAGGTCGTGGTGCTGCACCGCTCATCGCGGGTGCTCCCAAGCCTGGCACAGGTACAGTGACACCTGGGACAGATGGAACACCGGGAATTCCAGGTATCCCAGGAACGCCAGGAATCTGACCGCTGGCTGATTGGACTCGATTGACGGCAACTTCATCGACCACGCGTTGTACGCCAGAGACGTACTGTGCGGTCTTGAGAACCATCGCCTTTTGCTCTGGAGTCGAGACATAGCCCCGCACCCAGACCTCTCCGTCGACAGTCGAAACATCCAGATCAAAACCCTTGAGCGATCCTGCCTTCTTGGCAGACCCGAGCTTGCTCAAGATCTCGCTGGTGATCGCTGCATCGCCCGAGGCCGATGCTCTTGGCATTGGCTTGGCAGGTGCAGATGCCCCGTCAGTTACATCCGTCAGCAGTGCTGGAACTTCGTTCGCCGATGCCGGAACTACTCCCGATTTGGACTCGGTAGCACTCGGTACTTCCGCAGCGACACTCACTTTGCAATCGACAGATTTGACTCCCTCGGTTGCCCGAGCAGCGTGCAAGACCTCATCGAGTTGCTTTTGACTGCACGCCGCGCCAGAGACGGTAACATTCCCGTTCTCGACGGTCAGATCGACATCAAAACCTTTAAGGTCGATCTGCGATTTTTTTACAGTAGCGATAATGGCATCAGCGATCTCGCGATCTCCACCAAACGCCGTTAAGGAAGCGCCGGCGGTCAGCGAGGCAATCGCCATGCCCAAAAAGAATCGACGCATGGATATCCTCCTACGATATGTTATGCGGGAACAACGGCGCTTCGGAGCCATTCACTCAGAACCTCGGCACCTGCAAAACCGACCGACTAGAGGACTGCAGGGGACTCTTCGCGTTCAACCGCCGACTCTGGTGGGAATCCATTCCCTAGCCCAGTCGGCTCGTATCCGTTGAACGCGGCCCCCCACACTCGACCAGCCTAGCTGGGTTGCGAATACAAACTATGTTTCGGCAACTTCGGTCCGGAATAGAAAGGTTTTTACCAATTTTGACGCGCTTCAGGAGGATTCCTATAACTCCGATCGTTCCGGGCCCCTCTAAGCTTGCGCTATGCACAAAAACCACCTAATCGTTAAACTTGACATCGTTTTCCACCACGCTGGCTTTCATGCCGGTCCCCTCCAATGAGCTTTTCCAGCAAATCACCGAGTGCTTCATGCCGATCGACACGGAAATCCAGTTCGCTTCTCGACGAGTCAAATTGCCCAAAGCTTGGATCCTGCAAGCTGTCAATCAGATTGCTAGCGACTATGGATGGACCGAAGGCGAAATTTCAATCACGATCGTCGATGATCCCCAAATCCATCAGGTCAACCGTCAGTACCTTAACCACGATTATCCCACCGATGTGATCAGCTTTGACACAACCGAATTGGACAGCTTTCTGGAAGGAGAGATCTTGGCCAGCGCCGACACAGCCCACCGAGTTGCTAGCCAAAACGACTGGCCAGCTTCCCACGAACTGCTGCTCTACATTATTCATGGCATGTTGCATGTGATCGGACTCGATGACTCGACTTCAACCAAAGCCAAACAGATGCGGTCGGAGGAAAAGCACTACATCGAATCGATCCTGGGTGATACGACCGTATGCAAAGAAGCTCGATAAACCACTCGGCCAGCGACTTCTAGGTCACTTCGACCAGCTTTCCTCGGCGAAGCTCCCTGCACATGGACATCGAGCGAGCCAGTTCCAGCGAGTGAGTCACGACAATCAGGATCGTGTTTTGCTCTTTAGGGACCTCTAAAAGGAGCCTTCCGATTTTTTGGGCGTTGTCCGAATCGAGATTGCCGGTCGGTTCGTCTGCCAAGACCAAGGTTGGGTTCAGCAGCAGCGCCCGAGCCACTGCGACCCGCTCGCGTTCGCCCCCTGAGAGCTGGCTGGGAAGATGCCCGAGCCGTGGGGAGAGCCCGACGCGGTCGAGCAAGTCTCTAGCTCGTTTTTGCAACTCTGGCGTCGCCTTGCCAAAAGCCAACGAAGGCAGCAGCGTATTCTCTAGAACGTTCCACTGCGGCAGCAGGTGATGGTCTTGGAAGATAAAGCCAATATGCTGGTTTCGAAACTTGGCCTGCTGGTTCTCACTGAGCAAAAAGGGATTCTTTCCCTCGAGCTCAACGGTTCCGGAGGACGGGGGGTCTAGAACCCCCAGGATCTGCAGCAGGGTCGACTTGCCAGACCCGCTCGGCCCGATCACCGCAAGATTTTCGCCTCGATTCATCTCCAGGCACAGCCCATCGAGCACGGCGATTTGCTCGCTGGTGTTGCTGTAAGTCTTGCTCAACTGCTTGACGCTTAAATCGCTCATGGCAAACCGTTATGACTTAGTTGCCGATGCAACAATGTTTGAGAATCTCTTCGGCAGTTGCTAAATAGCCGACGTAGAACTCACCGAACTGGCCAAAAGTAGCACTGGCTTTGTCGAACCGCATGGTGTAGACGATGTCTTTGAGAAACTGAGGGTTTCTGGCCCAGAGGGTCACGCCCCATTCCCAATCGTCCAAGCCGACCGAGGTGGTCACCAACTGGGTGACACGGCCAGCAAAGGCCATCCCACTTTGCGCATGCTCAGCCATCATTTCGGATCTCGCACTGAAAGGCTCGAGGAACCAATTGGCTCCGACATTGCGCGATTTGTTCATCGGGTAAAAGCACATCGCTGGCCAGTTGGGGAACTCCGGTGCAAGCCGCTGGGCATGCATGACAGGGATCCGACGTTCGTACGAAGCGACCTTGGCTTGGTAAGCCGGCGAGCCTGGGTCCTCGCCACCGCGGATGAGTTTCTCGGCGTACTGCTCTTTGTTGGGAAGGTATTCGCTGATCTCGGACATCGATACAAACGAATAGGTAGGAACCAAGGCGTGGCCCAGTCGTGTCGCCAGGAGTCGCTGGTGGACTTTGTCGATGCAAAGGGGATTAGGGTCCATGAGGATCAAACCCAGATCGGCTCTGTGGCCGCTGACGATGAACGACTGCATGCGCTCGGGTCGATCGTTTAAATCATTCAGGCAATCGCAGAACTGCTGCTTGGCACTGGCCAACTCCGCAGGTCCGATGAGCGCTAATTCACGTCGATCCCATCGGTAAAAAAAGTGGTTGCAGTGCCAACCTTGGACGGGAACCACCGAGGGTTCTGGCAGATTGGCTGGTACGTGAGGATGTGTCATGATGCATTCGTGGGAGGGCGAGTAGTTTAGAACAGTCGGTTGTATCCGTTGAGGGCAGCGACTCGGTAAGCTTCAGCCATCGTCGGGTAGTTGAACGTTGTATCGATAAAATATTCCAAGGTGTTGTTCGGTGCCGGCTGCTTCATGATCGCTTGGCCGATGTGGATGATTTCGGTGGCGTTAGGGCCGAAGCAGTGCACACCCAGAATTTCCAGAGTCTCGCGATGAAAGAGGATCTTGAGCATCCCGACGGCCCGACCGGTGATTTGTGCCCGAGCCAAACTTTTGAATTGCGAGTGACCGACCTCGTATGGAACCTTGTCGGCCGTTAGCTCCCGCTCGGTCTTTCCAATCGAACTGATTTCAGGGCTGGTGTAGATGCCATTGGGGATATCGGTCAATTGCAGATCGTCCTTGGCCCCGAGGATGTGCCGCGTGGCGGCTCGGCCTTGCATGTAGGCCGCACTGGCTAGCGAAGGAAAGCCGATGACATCTCCAACAGCGTAAACATGGGGGCAAGAGGTTTGAAAGCTTTCATTGACTTTGAGCAAGCCTCTGGCATCTGGAACAATCCCTACTTTGTCCAGACCGAGTCGATCGGTGTTGCCACTGCGCCCGTTGGCCCACAGCAGAATGTCTGTTTTGACTTGCTTGCCGCTCTCCAGGTAGAGCACCACCCCGTCGTCGACCGCTTCGATTTTCGAGAACGTCTCGTTGTGTCGGATGATGACCCCGGAGTCTCGCATTTGGTAACTGAGGGCATCGATGATCTCATCGTCGAGAAACTCCAAAAGCTTTGATCGGGTATTGATCAAGTTGACTTTAATCCCCAGGTTCCGAAACATCGAGGCGTACTCGCAGCCGATGACCCCAGCGCCGTAGATGGTGATCGACTGCGGCTTGATTTTCAACTCGAGGATCGTATCGCTATCGAAAACACGAGGGTGGCTAAAGTCGACCCCGGCGGGTCGGAAGGGTCGAGAGCCGGTAGCGATGATGATATTCTCGCCCCTGATGTGCGTATCGGGATCGAGCTCCAAAGTATGCTCATCAATAAATTTCGCAAAACCTGGAAAAACAGGAACGTTGTTGCGTTCGTAGAATCGCTGCCTCATCTCGACCTGTTTATTGATGATCGATCGGGAGCTTGCTCGCAACTGGGCAATCGTCGGGTTGATATGGATTCCCATATCGCGGACGATCGGGTTGTTCATCGCCTCCATCATCGAATAGATCGAAAATCGCAGAGCCTTGCTCGGGATCGTACCCCAGTGGGTGCATCCCCCGCCAATCTCTTTATAAGCTTCGATAACGGCGGTTTTCTTGTCGGCTTTGGCGGCTTGCATCGCCGCTCCCTCGCCACCAGGACCTGTGCCGATCACGACGACGTCGAATGTTTGGGGATGCATGGGACGGACTCCTTTGATGTATCGACTTTTCGGTGTTGGTTAGCTTTGCAAACGGATTGTTTACCAAGGTCTCGAGGTGATCAGGCCTTCCTCAGGGCTGCTTGCCATCGCATAAAGCCGCTTGGGGATGCGGCCTGCAAGGTAGGCCTCGCGGCCAGCAATAGCAGCATGACAAACGGCGCTTGCCATGAGCACCGGATCGCGTGCATGAGCGATGGCTGTATTGAGCAGTACGCCGTCGGCACCGAGCTCAAAGACCTGTGCCACATCGCTTGCAGTTCCTACGCCCGCATCGATGATCACCGGATAATTCGGATCGTCACTCTTGAGGTACTCGAGAATGATCTTGAGGTTGTTTGGATTGAGGATCCCTTGGCCACTTCCGATAGGACTGCCAGCGGGCATCACGCTGGCCGCTCCGGCGGACTTGAGCCGTACGGCCATGATCGGACAATCGCTGGTGTAACACAATACCTTAAAGCCGTCCTGGACGAGTTTCTCACAGGCTTCTAGTGTTGCGAGCGGGTCGGGCAAAAGGGTCTTGGTATCGCCGAGCACCTCGAGCTTGACCCAATCGGCTCCCGGGTTCCCCAACGCTCGCAAGATCTCACGGCCCATCCGCGCCACCCGAACGGCGTCTTTGGCGTTGTAGCATCCGGCGGTATTGGGCAGGAGCGTGAAGCGATCTAGGTCGATGTAGTCCAAGAGGTTCTTGCCGTCTCGGTCGTAGAGCTTCTCTCGCCGCACTGCCACCGTCACGCAACTCGAACCGCTTGCATCGAGCGATGCTCGCATCTGTTCGAGCGTATCGTACTTGCCCGTACCGACGATCACTCGACTAGCAAGCAGTTTACCCCCTACACTCAGTTGATGGACTTGGTCGGTCGCTTGCGCCCTGTGTGCGTTCATCAGCCGCCACCTACCAAGGTCACGACCTCGATGCGATCGCCCGCTTGCACTCGATAGCTATCGTATTGGTCCTTGGGAAGAATCTGCTCGTTGACTTCTACGGCGCAAAAACGACTCTCAATCCGAGAGGACTCTAACAAGCCCCGGATCGTGGTGGCAGCTTGGGCCTTTTGCGGGGTGCCATTGAATTCGAATTCGACCATGAACTAGACGGACCTACCGGTTAGGTAAACAGCGGGTAGTTGAATGCCTGAAAGAGGATCCGAGTATTTTAGCCGAAAGTGCTAAAATCCAAAAGGGTCTTGGGTCCCATTGCCTAACGACCTGCGACTAGCGGACCGTTTGTGAAGGAGCCGATGGGCTGTTTCCCAAGTGAATCGGTGGTAAATCCGAAACGGGAGATTGGGCAGCGGCCGGCCGGACGGACCAGTCGAAACTCTCAGCGGTTCTCCTCGGAACATTCTTGTGGACGAGCTTCCACTCCTCGGGTAGATCCAGACAATGAGCCAATTGAGGTTTTTCACAAGCCTCCCTCAAGTGCTCGATGAGAATCCGCCGGACCTCGAGGATCGCGCGAGGCGTTGTATGGACCGATCCGTGATTGGCTTGAACAACGATCTGCGTCTCGACATCGTCCATCTGAGCACTTGCAAACGACACGATTCCATCGGACTCCATGGTGTCCCTCGAGAACCAACTCGAGTTCTCAATCATGCCGACAATGTTGTGATAGCGAACCCATGGCGCCCGACGGGAACGGAGCAAGACCGGGAAGATCGGTGAATCGGGACTCAGCGCGTCGATGCTCGTCTTGGTGATGAGCAACTCGGTGTCGCGGAAGACACCGGGGTTTTGTCGTATCAGCGAATTGCCCATCTCAATCACCCCAGAAGGAAGCTGTATGAGCTTTCGACCAAGCCATTGGGTATAGCTATTCGCATAATCGCTCCCGCGATGGGGAGTTGCGATCATGACGACGCGCTGGATCGAAGGATTAGGATGAAAGAACAGCACACTCGATAGCCGACTTTTTTCTTCGTCGCTGGCCTGAATCTGCTCGAAGGGAGCGTCGCTCAATGTCCTCCAAAATTCCTGGCCACTCTCGATCGTCTGCATCCGAGAAACCAAGCCCCCCATGCTATGGCCCACAAGTACCATCTGATCGAGCACCACAGATTGATGATGCGGGTCTAAGTTCTGACGCAATTCGGCCAAGTCGGCTCGCATCTGGGCTGAACTGATCCAGAAAGGTTGGCCTGTGGGATACTGATAGAACCAGAACTGGTAGTTCTTTCGAAGCTCTCGAAAGGATCGCAGGTCGTTGAACATCGGCATCCATGTCATCGGGCTCGACCACAATCCATGAACCATCACCACCGGGATCCGATTCGGATCAAACGGTTCGAGCATGTACACGCCTCGAAGCTTCTGCGATTGGTCGGGAAACAATAGCCCCGCAGTGCTGTCAGTCTGCTCCTTGAACTTGGGATTCTCCAAAAAGTGTGCAAGCGGGGTGCTCAGGTCCGACTGGATCGGGGCGGTCCGCTCATTGAGCACCAACTCCGAACCCGAGAGCGGATCATGGAACTCCAACACACAGTGATGTCGCTGAGGTTCATCGTGCTGGTCGTAAGTACCATCGGCTTGGTAAAGATGCGGGGAGGTCACTCTCAGGATCGCCGTGACCGGAAACGAGAGCCCCTCAGGATAATACTGCTCGGCTGGCGTCTCCTGCTCAGGCCTATTCCGCACCGCAAGCATCGGCACGCCAATCCCATACGTCACGTTTCCTGCATCGATGGTCTTGACCTGAAAGTCGCTGCAAAACTTCAGCTCCCCAAAGTCCTCGTCGGTCCACGGGCCACAGTTCGACACGCTGACCTCATGCGACGTGCTGTCGGTGCTGATGCGATAACTCATTCCAGGCCGCAAATTGCCTTCATGGCTGACAATTCTGAGCACAGCCTCTAGCGATGTGTTGTACAAATCGCATGCTCCCCGAAACTGGGGATCGTAGGGATTCCTCGACCCATCGAGCTCCGGACAAAATAAGTACAGATAGGCATTGCTCACCGCCACCGAATACATGTCGAGCGCCTTGCCGGGATTACCGCCTCGCTGATAGCGAACCCCCAGGATGTAGGCAAGCTCGGCGATGGCGTAAGTCTTCTCGGCACCCTTCTCGTCGGTGGCAACCCTCTGTAGATTCTCTAACGCCAATTCGGGATGGTGGTGAAAGACATCCAAAACATCGTAGTGCCTAAGCAGCGAGAGCGTACGCCCGGTCGGCTGCGGTCCGGCGCGATTC
>CAILTZ010000309.1 GCA_903837255.1 uncultured Pirellula sp.
CGATCGATTCGCCGCTGAGGCGGGCACAGCCGGGCGACGAGGTCGACTTCAGCCTCTCGGATGTTGATGGGTACAGGGGTGGGAACTCATCGGAATTTCCATCGCTCGACAACGCCCAGGGCGCGTTGCCCTGCCGGTTTGGGGATTACATACTCCAGCGAGTGCTAGGTCGTGGAGGAATGGGTGTGGTCTATCTTGCGACACAGACCGCGCTCAATCGCCAAGTGGCCGTCAAGATGATACGTTCTGGGGCATTGGCAAGCGACGATGAGGTCGAGCGTTTTTACACCGAGGCCAGGAGTGTCGCGAAGCTTGCGCATCCCAACATCGTCACGATCTATCATTGTGGAGAGAGCAACGGGCACCATTACTTTTCGATGGACTATATCCCCGGAACGGACTTGGCGAAAAAGCTTGGGGATGGCCCGCTCGAGGCCAAGCAGGCCGTCAATTATGTCATGGAGGTCGCCCGAGCGATCGGCTATGCCCACTCCCACGGAGTGGTCCACCGGGACCTCAAGCCCGCCAACGTGCTGATCGATGAGTCGGATCGGGTGGTGATCACCGACTTTGGGCTAGCCAAGCAGATGGGTGCCGAAAAAGGATTGACGGCCACGGGAGCGACGATTGGGACACCCAGTTACATGTCGCCCGAGCAAGCGTCCGGCAAGAACGAGGCCCAAGGCATCGCGACCGACGTGTATGCCATGGGCGCGATTCTTTTTGCATTGCTTACGGGCAAACCGCCGTTCCAAGCCGAATCGGTGATGCAGACGATGATGCAAGTGATCAACAGGCCAGCCCCCTTGGTCAGGCAACAGCAGGGCAACATCCACATCGACCTTGAGACGATCGTCGGTAAGTGTCTAGAAAAGCAACCCAACCTTCGCTATGCGACCGCCACGCACTTAGCGGATGACTTGGAGCGTTTCCTCAACGGTCATCCTATTGAGGCCAAGCCCCCGTCGTTCTGGCGTCGATTTCAATTCTGGTTTGCCAATATCCCGATTGTTGCAGCACTGACCGGAGGCCGACAGGTCGAGCCGAGTCGCTCGCAGCGATGGGCTCAGAATATTTTCCTGGCGACGGCCGGTTGCATGCTAGCGATCGCGCTGCTTGGAAATGGAATTTGGGATCGGTTTCGCGATTCGAGTCTCCCGAATCGCATCACCATTGCATCTGGGGTCCCGGGCGGGATGTACTACGACTTGGCGGGCAAAATCTCCGATCGGATGCGGACCGGCAGCGGTGGAGAGCCGACGGTCAAAGCCACCGGAGGGTCGGTCGAGAATCTCAAGCAGTTGCTCGACAATCATGCCGACATTGCATTGATGCAAGAGTCGACCGTCAGGGCCGATCAGGTCTCAGTGATTGCACCGCTATTCTTTGAACCGATCCATATCTTGATCCCGACCGAGTCACAGATCCAATCTGTCGCGGATCTCAAGGGCCAGTCGGTAGTGCTCGGCAGCAAGGATTCAGGAACACGTCAAGCTGCGTTGAAGTTACTAAAGTACTTTGGCCTGAGCGAGAAGGACATGGACGTCGTCGATAGCGATTGGAATACGATGGGGATACGCGAGCGCAAGATCCCTATATTTGCCGTGATCAAGGCCGAGCAACCGGGGCTCACCGAGCTGCTATCCACTGGCGAATACCGTTTGCTATCGATCGTCGATGCACCGAACATGACCTTGGCCGAGCCGATGTTTCGGCTCTACCAGTTCCCTGCGGGGTCCTATCGAGGGAGCGTTAGTGAGCCGGTAAGTTCGTTGGCCACTGCGGCTCTGTTGGTAGTCCGGCGAGACGCATCGTCTCGATTGGTCGACGAGTGCCTCCAAGCTCTTTACGATTCCGGAGGCGTGGCTGAGGGATTGATCACCAAAGAGATGGCCGCAGAGTGGCAAGGTCTACCGTATCACCCCGCCGCCCGGCGTTACTTTGAGCGCCTTGATATCAAACCCTGATTACCGCCGGACGCTTACCGACCGGCGGTCGAAAATTCTGGACCGCTGATGGACGCTGATGGACCGCTGATAACAGCCACATCCTCGCCCCCAGGGCTTTGGCTC
>CAILTZ010000310.1 GCA_903837255.1 uncultured Pirellula sp.
CGAGCGCACCTGTGATGACGCGGAGCTATTTAGAAGACTTCTTTATGGGCTAATTGGCTGCAGACCCCAGAAGTCCAAGACGTACACAGCGCCTGAGTCCGATGCGCATAGGATCGCAAAGGGAAAAGATCGCAGAGGGAAGGAATATTTGGCTGCGGTTACCGATCGCGATACACCTGAGTGCTCTCGTCCTTGACAACTGGCACAGCCCGCAGTTGGCTCTGCAACGATGCCCTCAAAACCTGCGTTCCCTCTTTGGAGTGTTTCACTCCCACTTTGACCGTCACTTGCTGCTTGGAGGCCAAGCTTGGGATGGCGGCAAAGACGACTTGTCGTTCGGAGACCTGATACTTCATTGGACTGTTGACCTGCTCGATTGTCGAACCCTCGGGGGCTTCGACCACTAAGCGAACTTCGGCATCCGGTCTGGTACCGATGTTGTTGATTCGAACCGTGTAGGTCGTCATTCCGGCGACTTCGATCGGATCGTTATCGTCGTCGATTTCAAAGGTCAATTCACTTTGACCCTCGACCACCACATCGCGCTGGGTAGGTTCGGCGCGAACTCCCTCTGCATCGGTGGTCATGGAGATCGAAAATCGGCCTTCTTCAACAGGGAGTAAAACCAAATCTGTCTTCGCCTTGGCACCGGCCCCGAGTTCCATCAGGTTCCACACGACGGAATGCTGATCGGGCAAGTAGGTGCCTTCGTTCGAGGCGCTGATGAAGTTCATTCCCCGTGGGAGTCTTGCGGTGATGTACAAGTCTCTAGCAACGGCGGTCCCGACGTTTTCGATGATCGCCTCGTAGGGTGCGGGCCGTTCAAGATGCCGCAGTTTGGGGCCTACGAACTGCAACTGCAATTTGGGAGCTTTGACTTCAATCGGATACGACGATTCGGCTGTCGCACAGTTGGATGAGGTCGCGCGAACCATGTTCGACACCTTGCCAGCCGAAAGCGCCATGAGTTCAATTTCAAACCGTATCGTTTCTCCGGGTGCTAAATCGCCTACGTCCTGCTGCAAGGCGCTCGCTCCAGTCACATGCCGAAAAACCGACGGAACATCCTCTTCCAAGCGGACATCACGGGCCACTCCTGTGCCGGTGTTGCTAAGATCGATGAAAATGGTCGCGGAGTCACCACCTAGCATTTCCGCAACCGCCGTCTGCTTGACGGATAATCGAGGCTGAGTGCTGATGGTTCGGACCGATGCCTGTGCAGCGAACTTGACGCTCGCCACCGAACCGATCTCCCCTTCACTCTCCGGTACGATCTCCATGGTGATGGTCGCTTCTTGGCCAGCAGCGAGCTCTCCCAGATTCCATGCAAGCCCATCGTTGCCCACCCGCTGAGCTTCCGGGAATGTTCTTACCAAACGCGCTCCTTTGGGGATCGCATCGGTCACCTGTACATCGAAAGCCGTTGAGTTTCCAACGTTACGGACCACGGCGGTGAAACTCGATGCGACCCCGACTTGGACTTCAGAGGGAGCTCGTTTGTGGATCTCCAAGCTCGGGTTCTGCGAACCATCGAATTGACGCGATCCTGGAGTGGCGGTTGCCATCGACCAACCTGGCGCTCCCCGCGAGGTCAATGAAGGTGGATCGGCAGGGTCGCTCTGCGGACGGCTTGTTGGCAAAGCTGCCGGCATCGAGGAAGGAGCTGGGCCCTGGGATCGTGGCGAGAGCGACTGAGGTTGCGAAAGTTCGCTCAAAGGAACTTCGGTAGGGAGGTTGCCCAGGGACGGGGGTTGCGAAGGAAAAGCGGGAAGGCCTGGAGCCGAGATTGGCGCCTGCAATTGCGGCCCAGGGACTTGCGGCCCAGGTGATTGCGGCCCAACTGGTGCAGGCGCAAGTTCAGGCAATACCGGTGCGGAAACTGGCGCGGAACTAGGTGCTGCGACCGGAGGTTGCGTCGGAACCCCAAGCGATGACCCAAGCGATGGTACTTCTGGAAGCGTCGGCAAGGCGATCGCCGGAGGTGCAGAGACTGCTCCGCCACCCGGGGGCAGTAGCGTCGGAGGATTATCGATCTTAGGCCTAGGGGCCACAATCCTCGAAGCGTCAAACTTCGGGGGCTCGGCAACAGGCACCGCAGGGCTTTGACCAGAAGCCAACGCAATCTCTGAGGGAGGATCACCAGTCCACGCTGCTCGAGGCACTGGCGGCAGAGGCACAGGCTGCAGAGAATCCAAGCCAGGAATCGGCGTGGACGCATAGGAATCGGCCAGATCAACCAATGGATTTTCGGGCAATGGATTTTCGGGCAATGGATTCTTGGGCAGCCCAAGGTTCGGGGGTAAGCTCGGAACCACACCCCCATCAGGCCCAATCGCTTGGGAGTCGACCATGATCGGTTTAGCCAACACTGCCGAATAACCTGGCGGTTCGACGTCTGCAATCGTGCTGTTCCCCCGCGAATCACGCTGCGCAATGGCCATCGTCAATACGACCAGCAACCCAGTAAACAAGGTCGCCGCCGCTATAAATGCATATCGCGACATCTACCGATCACCTTTGACCTGAAATCCATCTCTTGATCCGACGAGCACCGGTGGTCTTAGCAAATACCATCCCCGCATCGAAAGCCCAAAACCATCAAAGTCGACTTGCTAGCTTTACTCCCTGCTCCCAGAGACTTGCCAGAGAGTTCCCCGAGAGTCTCTGGCAAGTTGCCGCAGAGCAAAATCGGGACCGACTAGACCCGCGCAAGAAGCATAGCTTATAATGCAATCCTCTCGTAAATCTTTGCTCATGGGGCTAGAATAGGGGACCCTGTCGCCCGCCCCTCGTGATCCCACCTGCCATGCACCAAAACGTCTTGCGCTCCATCCTTGGGCTCTGGATCTCATTGCTGTCGATCCCAGCTTTTGCCCAAAATCCTGCCACAGTGGGCGATCCTGTTTTGGATCCGCTGGACACAGAACTCAACGATGCCTGGGCAGGACAAGTTCTTCCGGTGATGAAGAAGCACTGTGGTGAGTGCCACATGGACGGAGCCAACGAGGCGGGTGTCAACCTTGGCGATTATTCCACTTTAGAGAAAATCCGTTCCCACGAGAGCACTTGGGAGCAGATCCGGGGTGTGATCCGAGCCGACGCCATGCCACCGCCGGAATCCTCGAAGATGACCATGGAGGAACGCAGTTTGGTGACCCGATGGATCGAGCGGACGCTCCATGAGGTCGACTGCACCCATCGCCCGCCAACACCCCATGTAACGGTCCGCAGGCTCAATCAGTTCGAATATGACAATACGATCCGAGATATCTTCGGAGTCGAGTTCCGGCCATCGAAGGAAATTGGATTCGTTTCGGACGATGTCGGTAACGGATTCGACAATCAAGGCGAAGTGCTGACGCTTGCCCCGATCGCTCTGGAGAAATACCTCCAGGCCGCAGGCTTGATTGCCAAGCGTGTGATTTCGCTGGATCGCGAGTCGTTTCGCAAGCAGAGTTTCGAAGGGGAGTATGTGGCTTACCAACAGTCGCTGAGCATCCCGATTCACGTAGCGGCGGGTAAGTACAACGTCAATATTCGAACCCGATTTGGCGATGACCAGAAGGACAATTGCAAAGCCAAGCTCTGGATCGACGATGTGTTGATCTCGGAATGGGAGGTTGTTCCCAAGGACGAGACGGCCAAATATGACTTTGAGACCACGGCCGGGGACCATAATCTGCGAATCGAATATGCAGATGATTCCAGTCCCGAGAATCGCAACGCGAACAACCGTCGATTGATCGTCCACTCGGTGCGACTCGTTGGACCCGAGCAGGGCGATCCAGCCTTCCCCAAAATCCATCAGCAGGTTGTGGTTGCGATGCCAGAGGACAGGGACCAAGCCGACGCGATGCCGATCGGATTTACCGAATCGACCCGCCGAGTCTTCAATAAACTGCTTCCAAAACTATATCGTCGGGCCGGTAGCG
>CAILTZ010000311.1 GCA_903837255.1 uncultured Pirellula sp.
CGCCAGTAGGACGTCGCAGGTAGCTGGAAGTTACGCCTCCACCGGACGAGTCCGGTGGTAGGCTCCGAGCGCACCTGTGATGACGTGGAGCTATTTAGTAATTCAACCCCATCGTCAGATTAACGCCAAAGAGGTTGAGGTATCGATTGTCGGAGATTGCAAGCGATTCGACCCGACCTGAGAAGTCAGGGGTTTTTCCCCGAAGGCTCGCAAACGATTGGCTCGTAGAGACCCCCGGTCCGGTATCCCAATATTGGTAAACGAGGCTCGTCCTGAAGGAAGCCGAGGCTGGGATAAAACCCAATGGCCTGCAATACTCGAGTCCAAGTTGAAATTCACCATTGAATAGATTCATCTCATTAGATTGATCGAGATAGGACTTGTCTGCGCTACGAGCAATCCCTTGCACTCCCGTGTCAGGCGAGTAAACACCCAGCTGGCTTTCGGTATATGCTGAGGCCATCACCTTGGAGCGAAGAACGGAACCGCGAAGCGTCCAAAAGTAGTTCCATCCCAAGTTTCCACAATCTTTCACGTCACAATTTTCAAACATCCCACAGCCGAATTTCCAGGGTAAATGTCGCTTGGCAGACAACCCAAATGTCGGACCGATACCTTCGGTTTCGCGGAAACTGTGAGCAATCGCATGGGCTTCGAGGTTCTTAGCAAACTTGCCAACTCCGACGGCCATGTCTGAGCCCCTGTACTCCGCATATCGCACGCCGAAAAACGAATCGATACAAACATCATTGATCGTATGCCTTTGCGTTAGCTCGATATCTGCGATGTTCATGTCAATTCGGGTCATCGAGGACAGATCAGGCCAAAGCTCCCGAAAATCCGGCCTATCGAATCGTGAGGTTTCCTCGAGTAGATTCGAATAAGACGCGCGGTAACCAACGAAATTACCTCGGATGCCGACCGTCGCCCTTTGTCCAAGAGCGTAATGCGACTCAACGACACGGTCCTGGGATGTTTGGGTGGTATCGTCGATGAATCGGATGCTCGTTGCCCCGGTGCTTTCGGTCCTGAGCGCATCGAGGCTGTACGATGCAAAAACTCCGCCCTCAAAAATCGGGGTCAATTTGCCCTGAAGGAATGAACCTAGTTCCTTGAGAGTGCGATTGGCATTGCTGATCGGGGGCGTCGGAGTTTGTGGTGCAACTGGCTTATTGGTGCTTGGACTCGCCGCGCTTGCATTTGCGCTATCCTTGCTTGCAGCCTCCTTTGCTGCTGCTGAACCCGCAGAAGCGCTCGGCGGTGATTGCACGGGGGCCGGATTGGGTTGCGACGGAGGCTGAGACTCCGGCTTCGCAGTGCTCGATGTGCTTTCGGCTGGATTGGGTGGTTTCGAACTAGGTCCTGGTATGGATGCCGGTGCAGGCATATCGGTACTCGGTGTAGGCAATTTCGCTGGAGGTACGCTGCTTGGAGGCTTTTTCAAGGGCCCGACCGGCGGCGGATTGTTCGGATCGCTTTGGCCAGGCTCCTGGACAACTGCGCTGGCCAACTGCACCTTACCTACCGAATCCTTGTTGAAACTCCTTTGTGCTGCGGCAAGGCTAACCGCCGGCGACTTAGTAGTCGGTGCGGGATCTATAAACACCCGTTGCGGAGCCTGCCTTGGGTGGCTGTCGTAGTCATCGGGTGACTGCTCAGAACGGAATGCGAACAGATAGAGTAGGAACCCGAGGCTCAAAACGATGATTGCTAGGCTAAAGAACGCCTGAAAAGAAGGGGCAGATGAGTTCGATAAATCGGAAGCTCGCTTCGACGCGTCGGCTAGAGATGCTTGCACTCGCGGCGTAGAGTCACCTTGGACCGATGTGCTTTCTCGAAATACGCGCCTGGGTGAAACCGCCAAGAACCCAACCCTTACAAATCGAACTCTGAGCACTCCTGACCATGCGGGCAGGTGTTTTAATCAAAGGATCCGAAGGGACTCTAGCTTAAATAACGCTTCGACCGCAAGATTGGGTTGGCGAGTAAGCGACAGGAGAGCTAGATATCCGAGTTATCTGGCAAAACCAGCTCCGAATCCACCAATTTCCGCCTGGATACGTTGAAAAATACCGTTGATGGTCCAACCAAAATCGACATTGATCGAGTTGGACCGAAAGACGCTAGCTCCCGACGCGCCACTGGATTGAATTTGAAAGATATTGGTTGTGCTTCCGGTTGATGGGTCGATAAGAGCCCCGATCAGAATGCTGGTTCCTGAGGAACCGGCGGCTAGGCCCCTGACCTCCGCGGCTGAGACGTCATCAATGATTTTTAGGCTGGACAAGCCAATCTCGGCTAAGAGGGTCTCAGGCTCACCAGGCTCCGTTGTGGCAAAGCTCCACTGGCTAATTCCCAAGGTGCAAATTGCAAAGACGATAGCTTTAAACCAATCGTAGGGTGTTAGACGATTTAACATGGTATTGGCTGAGTGGGTGAAATGGAAGGAACGAGTGGCTTCATAGAGTCTACCAATAATTAGGTTCATTCTGTTGGCGAGTCAAGTTTTTAAGAAGTTTTTTCTAGTTTGACTGTTTGATTGCATCGATTTAGTCATTTTCGTTAGCTACTTGCGAATCCCAGGCCCCTTGTTCTGGACAGTGGGCCCCTCAGAGTGACCCACCTGGCATAAACCTTGCACTGGCATAAACCTTGCAATCGTTAGATTTTACCTAAGCATCGTGGGGTGAAAAGGCCGAAGACTCCGTGGAAAGGGTTTGTAGGCCTTGCAAATGATTTGTAGAGGAAGCGACAAGCATCGATGAAAAGCCATGCCCAGCAAAACTGGCTTCACACGACTGCGCTGATCGTCGCATTAGCGGCGCTGTTCGCTGCGATGGCAACCTCGAATCGCGATGCTCAACATCGTAGGCGAGCACCCGCGAACCCTGAGTATGTTCGAAATTCCGAAGCATCCGAGTATCCAGATACACCACAGGAGCACCAAAGCAATCCGCTTCAGGTTGCCCAGTCGGAGAGCCAATCGGCGTCTAGCGATGTCGCCTCGCCGGCGAGGCGTGCATTGATTGGGTTTCGCACGAGGAACGACTCAGAAAATGGCGGTACCAATGGGGGTACCAATGGGGGTAATCAGGAACAATTGCTGATGATAGGCCAAGTCGCAGGACCGGCCGGGCAGTTTCAAGAGTCGAGAGACCTTGAGCCGCACTTCCAGCCGAACATCCAGTCCAGGAGCACAGGTTCCTCAAGCAATCACAACTGGCTCAAGGGCGAGGGTTTTATCATCGGTTGGGATGGCAGCAGGTGCATCACGGCAGGCCAGTTGAACGATCCCGAAGAACTTTCCTATGCACTGGCGACCCTTCCAACGATTTCCCCTAGAAATCGTGCAGACTTGGCCCTGGCCAACTACACCGAGCCATCGGGCGTGGCGCGCCGGTATGAGGACAATGATATTTGGGAATCGGATCAGGACGGACCGAACGCACCCTCAGGTGGGTCTGGATCAACCAAGCAACCTGATAAACAACCCGAGGCCATTGGCGTTCCTCCTCCTAGAGCACAACCGCAATTTCTTCGAGACACCTCGGTCTTGCTCGACCCGGGCGAGTATCAATTCGAGTACGGAGTCAGTTACACGACCAACTTGCAGACAACTGCGATCGGGGTCAACGTCAACGATAATACCGTCGTCACCTCACTTAGAACATTGACACGCACGGCAACGGTACCGATGGAATTTCGCGTTGGCTGTCGCAACGACACGCAAGCATTTGTGTCACTTCCCATCGGTTATAGCCTACAGCAGATCTCGATTGCAAACACTGCAGATTCTAGTGACGGGGTAGGACTCGGGGATTTATCCTTCGGAATGACTCGCGTCCTGCGCAAGCCGCAGCCTGAACGGTTCACCATTCTTGGTAATTTTTCAGCGTCCGCTCCAACTGGACTTTCACAGCTATCGAGCATTCAGCAGGTTCCCGGCGTGGCATTGGGCTCCGGGTACTGGTCGCTCTCTGGAGGACTCGTCTTTATACGTACCATCGATCCGATCGCGGCCTTTATTGGTGTGAATTACACCCAGACGTTTGAGGCAATGATCAACAACCTGGATCTCCAACCAGGAGATATCTTTTCCTACCGATTTGGTCTTGGATATGCAATCAACTCCCGGGTGACGATTTCGAGTTCATTCAATGGTGCCTACATCACTGATCTGGAGGTTGGGGGTCGATTGATTCCTGGAAGTGCCAGAGAGCCTTTGACCGTACGATTCGCCGCGACGATCCTGAGCAAAGGGCCCTCGTTGGTCGGTGCGTCCAAGGGCCGTAGAAAGACCACTGAGCCATTCATCACCTTGGGTGTCACCGACGCTGCACCAGATACAAGTTTTGGATTGAGGTGGACCTACTAATGAGCAAACGATTCAATCACCTACGATCCGAGCCTGAACTTTTGAAACGCACTTGGATTCTCATCATCGGATGCGTCGTATTCTGCCTACAAGGCTCTATGTGCTCAGGACAAGACGCTCCCAATTCGCTTACCCAGGAGCCCGATGAGCGCTCGCTGGTCCCAATATGGGATCAAACCAGACAATTTTCGGTTTTTGTGAGAAACGCCAAGGAGATAAGGACAGCCGGAGTTGTTTTGCAGCAGAGAGACTTCTCTTGCGGTGCCGCAGCCCTTGCGACGGTTCTCAATAAGTTTTGGGGAGACAAAACAGATGAGACCACTCTACTGTTTGCGATTGCCACCACCTTGACCAAAGCCGAACTTGAGGAACGCATCAAAAATGGATTAACGCTCACGGATCTCAAAAGGGTATGCGATCGATTTGGGTACACCACCGTTTTGGGCAAATTGACCGTAGATAAACTCGCCGAAAGCAAAGTTCCACTGATTGTTGGTATCACCGTCAATGACTACGACCATTTCGTTGTAGTCCGAGGGGCCGATGCGAATTACGTCTATCTTGCCGACCCAGCCGTC
>CAILTZ010000312.1 GCA_903837255.1 uncultured Pirellula sp.
CTGGGAACGATTCCAAATCGATCTTTTTTGATCGCCCCAAATCCAATCAAACGCAGACTCTCGGACGACTTGAGAACCGAATGCGGTAGCGGATGGATAGGCCAAGTGCCCGCGTCCAGAAGCCAAATGGAGCTTCGGCGATTTTTCGCCAAAGCGATTAATTCAAAGATCGAGCGTGTACCGAATCCACTGGGGTCGGCATGCGACACCGTGCAATGATCTCGAACCCAATGGATGCACTCTGGCGATAAGCCGAGTTTGATCAAGGCTCTGGCGGTACGCAGAGCCAATGGAAACGGCTTGCTGGCTTGGACCCAGATCCCGACCAAAAAAGACGGCATGCTCTCCTCGAAGATCATCAGTAGGCCGACGGGAATCGACTATCTCCAAACAACGCCCCGGACCCTGGAGAGTCGTCGCTACTCGCTTGGTTCTGGATTCTTTGATCCGATGAAAACGTATCGAATAACGGAGGTTGGTTGGGGACTAGCCTTCCGGTGTCTCCGAGCCAATTATCACCAACAGGATTGATTATCTCTCGGATCGTTACCTTGGACGGTTTCGCACCCAGGTACACTCGCTGACGATTCATGCTCTCGACTTCGAACTGATACTGATCGACTCGCCCATCGATTTCATACTGAATCTTAACGATAGAGCCAGCTTCAATCCCCGTCGTATCGAACCAAAAACCTTGAGGGAAAGCTTGGCATCTCGAATCCATCATTTCCCCGAGCGTGCCTAAGACTACGCCTTGATTGAACGCCGAGTTTCCGCCTCTAGCTAGCGGGGTTTGGTTCGAATTGCCCGTCGTTTGCATACCGTCGGACGACTTGTTTGGGGAAAATAATTTAGACACGGACTTAAGCAGATAACGAATGCAGACGATTAAAAAGAGTGGGACGCCGAAACAACATGCCATCCCACCCAGTTTCGAGAGGAACGAATCATCGCGCGTCGGTTCTGCGCTAGTTGGAGTAGCTGTCGCCCCCTGGGGTGCAACATTCAAAGGTTCTTGAGGTTGGTTTGCTTGAGCGATCGCTACAGGCCCTGCAATCGCGTTGGCATTCCCGTCGAACCCCTTGGCGTCGAGTTCAGCGACAACCGATCGGTCTCCCGAACGCATTATCACAATGCGAAAACCGATATCCGCGTTTCGGCTTTTGGGGTCAGCTCGAAATCGTGCAGCAGATCGCGCACGACGTCGATCGCGATTCCACGAGCCACCTCGGAGAACTTTACGGAGCTTGTCACCCGAATCCGGCGTAGTCGCTAACGGATCCGATTGGGCAATTGCTGGATAGGCGCCATAGACATCCAGACACCATTCAGAGACGTTTCCAGACATGTCAAAGATACCCAAGGCATTTGGCTTTTTAGCTCCGACAGCCTGGGCACCGGTAGAATTGGCCTTGGACCATGCGATTTCATCGATCTGCTCGTCAGTATCCCCGGCATAGGTACGACCCTGAGTACCGGCTCGGCAAGCAAGCTCCCATTGCGACTCGGACGGGAGTTGGACCCTGCTCTTTGATTTGCTCGAAAGCCATTTGCAGAACGCTTGCGCATCTTCAAAGGTTACGATAGTCACCGGATGGTTTTGAGAGGTGGGATATCCTGGATTCTTC
>CAILTZ010000313.1 GCA_903837255.1 uncultured Pirellula sp.
ACCGGTCCACCGACTCCAATAATTGAATGTGTTGTAACCGATTCGGACAGGTCGAGCCCTTCGAGGATCTTTAAAAATGGCTGATTCGGATCGAGCATGTCGATGCTCGTCGGCAGTCCGTCGGCTAGGGTGTCGCGGATTGCTCCGGGATTGTCCTCGATAATCTTCTCGATCCCAGAATCGGACTGAACAACAATCGCACTGGCAAATTTCCCGAGAGCCCTGCCGGCTGTGCTGCTGCCTCGATGCGGAGTGGCGATAAAGACGGCTCGCGCGATCATAGGATGAGGGTCAAAGTAAAATCGCTCCGCGAACGAGGCTCTTGTCCGCTCGTCGGTTGCCAACACCTCGAGCGGTATCCTCGATACCGAATTCCAAACCCGCTCGCCACTATAGGAAATCATCAGCCGCGTGATCAATCCGCCCATGCTGTGGCCGACCATCACTCCCGAGCCAAGGCGTTCGTTGGACATATGGGGATCATACAATTCGATCACTCGATCCAGTTGATCTCTCAGGTCGCTCGCCGCGCGGATAAATGGCTTGCCCGTCGCATACTTGAATACCCAAACTTGGTACTCGTCCATCAAGACAGGATCGATGCGAAGCTGGTTGTAGAGCTCTCCGTAAGTATCCGGACTCGATAAGAGGCCATGCACCAGGATCAGCGGGATCTTGTCGGCCTGAAAAGGCTCGAGCATCGTCAACTGCGAATGTTCGCTAAATTGATCTGGGAAGATGAAATCCCTGTACCTCGTTTGGGGATGGTGATGCAACATATAAGCGATGCTGGCAGTCGTATCGTAGGCAAGCGGGACCGAAGCACCGTCAAGATCGATCTGGCGAATGACCACAGGATTGTAGAAATGGATTGTGTTGCCATCGGAGGACAGCACAGCCGTCGCAGCGATCGCCGATATCTCACCGACGAACTCGTCGCGAGGATCCGCAGAGGCTGGCTTTTTTTTGGTTTCGCCCGATTGTTTCTGTCTCAAAATCACCACAGGGACGCCTATCCCATCGCGAATCTGCTTGGTCTTGAGCCGCTGGTTTCCATACTGGCCGATCAAAACCAGTTCCTGAAAGTCTGAGGGTTCCCAAGCAAACCCATGAAAGGCCGTGGCAAGGCGTTGGCTCACACCCCCGCGATCAACCATCCATCCTTGATGCAAGGGGCCTGGCTGGATCGATTGCGTCCTTTGCAGGAGACTCTTTAGATGCTCATTGTGCTGATCTTCGGAGCCAAACAGCCAAAGCGATCCATGCTTGGGTTCGATCCAATACGACTTTAATTTGATCGCCTTGCAACCCGCACCAACCCCGCAGGCCATCGCGACGATCGCGACCCCCAGGCCAATGCGACTTGCTACTTTGGCGACTGGCATGGCAAATGATCCAACGAACGGCGATTAAGAGATACCAACAACGTATCCCATTGAGGTCGGCTCATAGGCTTCGTAACTCAAGCGAGCCTATGAGTTTGCTCATTGTGACGATCGCTCCAATCGTTTAAGCCGCACTGATTATGCAGGAAGTGCTAATTAGTACGGGGTTTATTCAACAGCTGATCCAACAGGTGATCCAAAGGGCTGGAGTCACTGAGCAAGCCAACCACCGTCGACGTTCCAAGCCACACCGCGGATATTGTCCCCTGCGGACGAGCATAAATAGTTCGCCAGATCGGCCAATTGCTCTGGGGTTACAAACTGCATCGAAGGTTGTTTCTCGGCGAGCAATTGACGCATCGACTCATCGGTGCTCAGGTTGCCCGACTGAGCCTTTGCATCGATCTGCTTTTGCACCAGCGGTGTCAATACCCATCCTGGACAGATCGCATTGACCGTAACACCCGTTGATGCCGTTTCCAAGGCGACGGATTTGGTAAACCCAACGAGCCCGTGCTTGGCAGCCACATAAGCCGATTTGTGGGCCGACGCAATAAGTCCATGCACCGAAGCGATGTTGATGATCCGACCCCAGTTGCGTTGCTTCATACCAGGAAGTGCGAGTTTGGTTGTATGAAAGGCGGCAGTCAAATTGATCGCGATGATCGCATCCCATCGCTCGGTTGGAAACTCCTCGACCGCAGCGACGTGCTGGATGCCGGCGTTGTTGACCAAGATATCGACCCGGCCGAAACGGGATTGACAAGCCTCCATCATGTCCTGGATTTCCGATGGATGACTCATATCGGCAGGATGATAGTCTACCTCGGTCCCATACGCGGAGACTTGAGTCCTGGCTCGGTCGATTTCCCCAAAGCCGTTGAGCAATACGTTAGCACCTTGGCGAGCAAACCCGGTTGCGATCGCCAATCCGATCCCGCTGGTGGAACCCGTGACGATCGCTGTTTTGCCTCTCACGCAAAAAGCTCCGTCCGAGCCTCACCTTTGCCGTCCTCGGTGACATAAAAGGGCCGACGCTCGACGTCGAATACGGTCTTGGGGCTGATCCCCATGGCCGTCAGGATCGTAGCGTGCAGGTCGGTCACGCCGATGGGGTTTTCGATGGCGATGCACGGACGCTCGGGGGAGGTTTTTCCGTAGAGGAATCCTTTTTTGACCCCACCTCCCCACATCACCACGCTCGAACCGGCGGTGAAGTGGCGATGGAGCCCGTAGTGCTTGAGCTCGGTCATCTTGTCGACCTTCTCAGCTTGGTCAGCCGCATTCGATCCTGGTTGCCCCTCCATGATCATGTCTCGGCTGAATTCGCTGGCTAGAACGACCAGTGTTCGATCCAGAAGGCCTCGGGCCTCTAGGTCGAGGATTAGCTGAGCGATCGGCTGATCGATTTCGGACTTCATCCTTCGAAGGGTTGTATGTCCATCGGCATGCGTGTCCCAGTGCAAGAACGGAACATATTCGGTCGTGACTTCGACGTACCTAGCTCCAGCCTCGACCAAGCGCCGGGCGAGCAAGCAACCTCGACCAAAGCGTCCGGTATTGTATTTTTCGTAGCTGTCTTTGGGTTCGAGGGAGATGTCAAAGGCCTCGCGTTCTTTGGATTCCAGCAATCGATAAGCTCCTTCCATGGAACGCATCATCGAATCGCGGTGGAAGTCGCTCATCTGATCTCGCTGCGGATGCGAGTCGGCAAGTTTACGGTAGAAGCGATTTCTGTTTTGGAATCGGGACAGTTCCATGCCTTTGGGTGGTCTGACAGAAACGGCTGCGTCTTCTGGAAACGGCAGATTCATCGGAGCATGCTCGCTCCCAAAGAATCCGGCGGTCGTAAACGCTTTGAGTTCTTCTTGTTCACCGACCCCTTCGAGCCTTTGACCGATGTTGATAAAGGGCGGAATGACTGGATTGTTTGGCCCGAGCACCTTGGCCACCCAGGCTCCGATGTGTGGACAGGCCACGGTTTGAGGTGGCACGTAGCCGGTGTGCCAATGGTATTGGTGACGCGAGTGCAGGATGCTGCCTAAGTCAGGCTGCACATGCGAGCGTATGAGAGTGGCTCGATCCATCACCTTGGCGACGTTTTCGAGCCCTTGGCTGATCTGGATATTATCGACAGCGGTTCGGATCGAGGGGAAGGTGCTCAGTACCTGAGCGACCGGTTTGCCCACCTCGAACGGTTCGTAGTATTTCGGATCGAACGTGTCGGGGGCTCCCATGCCACCACCCATCCACAGCACGATGATCGAATCGGCCTTGGCTTTTGGATGGATGATCTTGGTCCCGTCGGACATCGCTTGCACGAGCTGCGGGCAGCCTAGACCCAGCGTGGTGGTAGCGGCGACCGACAGGGCCTTTAGAAACTCCCGCCGAGCGTGTGATTTGGGTGCAGTTGGGTCGACTTCAAAGTGTTGCATCATCGGTTCTATTCCGTCCTTTGTGGCTTGGGTGCTCGCAGAAGGTGTTATCGGACATACTGGAATTCTGGGAGCATGACAACCGACCACAGGATATCCTCCAGTTCGGTCAGTTCCAATGTTGGGCCGATCATTTCCTCGACGGTTTGGAGTTCCTCGGCCCGAGGATGCCTGCTTAGGGCATGCATGTAGATCGTATCGAT
>CAILTZ010000314.1 GCA_903837255.1 uncultured Pirellula sp.
GATCTCCGACTCGCAGGAGTATCCTTGGCAGTTCGAGTCCCACATCGAGTTTCCGATCCAGGGGCCGGGTTTGAAGCGGTTTACCGCAACGAGTCCGAGCAAGCCTCTGTCGAGTCCTTCGGATAAACAGCCTGGGGAAAAATTACAGGCGGAAGAGGGGACGGCAAAAATATTGGGGGCAGAAAAATTGAAGGCAGAAGAGGGGATTGAAAAGCCGGGGGCTGAGCAATGACAACGACGACCAAATGGCTTTTGGTCGCTTGTGCGACCGTGTTTGGAATCTATGGGCTCGATCGAGTGTATCAAGGTTGGGTCGAGCAACCTAGGCAGCAGATGGAGACCGAGGTCGATCGGTTGACCCAGGAGATCGACGAGAGCAAGCGGTTGCAGTTTGCGTCGCAGAAGGCTGGCAAGCGGCTTGATGAGTATTCCAATCGAGCGTTGCCTTCGGATCCGACGCTTGCTAGGTCGTTGTATCAAGAGTGGCTATTGGAATTGGTGTCCAAGCATCAACTGACCTCTGCATCGGTTGATGCGTCGCAGCCAGCACCGATCGAGATCAAGTCACGCGCGAAGCGAGGCAAGCGAGACCGAGTCGGGTACCGTATTGACTATTCGCTCAGGGGTCAAACGACATTGGCTAAGCTTGGAGCGTTTTTGGACGCGTTTCGGCGAGCGAGTCATTTGCAGAAAATTCGGTCGGTGAGTTTGAATCCGATTGGAAATGATGGCCGTTTGGATGTGAACTTGAGCATCCAGGTGCTGTGTCTGGACAAGGCGGTTCATTCCAAGGAGCTTAGCGATTGGGAGCTGACGTCTGAGGCGGTTACCGCCTTGGTTCCGCCGACGAGCTTGGTGCAGCGAAACCCGTTTGCCAAGGGGTTTGCAAGAGCTTTGCAGGATTTAGAGCTCAAGGCCATTACCGTCAATCGCGAGGGAATCACACAAGCTTGGTTTGCCATGGATACACGCGGGACGATAAAAAAGGTTCCAGCCGGGGAGAGCATTCCGAGCAATTTGCATGATGTCTTTGTCGTGCAGATTGAGTCGGATCGAGTGCTGGTGCGCTTGGCTGAAACAGAGCATTGGATACGTTTGGGGCAATCTGTGGGTCAGGTGGTTTCGCCGCAGGCTCGGCAGGAACAGCAATCGGTCGATTAGAGGAGCGGTATCATGAAGATTAAAAAAATTGCATTGGTACTATTTTTTGGCGCAGTCGGCATTTCCTGTCCATTGAAACATTCGCAGGCTCAATTGATCGGAAATCGCACGGTAGGGGCTGCATCTGGTGGGATCCAACAGACCACCCCAGGTGGGCTGCTTGGGAATAGCCCATCGAGTTTTCGCACGCCGACGGGAGCCGGCACGGGCTTGCCTCCGACCGGGGGCACGGGCGCTCCGCAGCAGAATCCAAGTGCGAATCAGAATCCTGGTGGTACCAACAATCCTGGTGGGCTTGCCAGAAGGGAGAGTCGGTTCATAAGAGGGAATCGACAGCGTGGGGATTTTGTCGGGGCGAATCGAACGGATCTCAGGGGATTTGTCGGTGCGACGCAAGCCGTTGGGGTGGGCAATGGTTCGATCGCCACAAACAATATTCAGATTGAGACAGGTTCACCGAGGATCAATCGGCCCCTGCCGCCGTTGAGCAAGTCCGGGATGTACTATCCGAAATTGGATTTGAATTCCATCGCACAGGACGAGGTAGAAGTTCTGGTTAGTCCGACTCAAGTCATCGAGATGCAGGAGCGAATTCGCCAACGCAGCAATCCAGGAGTTTCGGTTGTGTTTGAGGGAGGCTATGCGGTGCTCAGGGGCGAGGTTTCCAGCAATCGCGAGGCGGAGTTGATCGAAACGATGCTTGGATTCGAGCCGGGGGTCGATCGAGTCCGCAACGAGTTGGTCGTCAGGGGGCGGTAGAACCGGACCGCTGATTGACGCTGATGGACCGCTGATGGAAGAACCAAGCAGCCGTCTTGAACCACCGAGGCACAGAGATCACGGAGGAAGCCCGTTCCTGGTAGTAGATCTTTTTAAAGATACTGGTTCTTTTCCCTTTGCGTCTTTGCGTGAGACTTGAGGATCCCGGGCAGCAACCCGGACCGCTGATTGACGCTGATGGCTCGGGTGGGGTATTGGTTGCCGTTGGGCGATTTCGTTTAACCCGTAGTCGGCGGAGAGGGTTGAGTTAGGTTTCGAAGTGGTTGTCGTCGTGGAAGTTTCGGTCGATTCCTAGTCGGTATTGGAACGAATCGAAGACATCGATGTAACGGTCTGAGCTACTGTGAACGTGCTCTGATTCGGTGATGAATCGCATGCTATCGTCTGGGTAGATATCGTGCTTGATGAGGATCCGTTCATAGGTTTCCTGAGGGGATCCGTAGCAGATCAGCAATTTGTGTTCATCGAACTGGATCTCTTGCTTGCGCTTTGGGTTCACGACGGCGATTCCGGTGCAGCCATCGTTCATCAAGATGTCTTCGAATTCGTAGAGCAGGCTGGTCAGAACCGGAAGCTCGATGTGTTCTCGTATGCAATCTTGATGATCGCCAGTATCGCCATGGTGGCTGGTCTCTAGAACTACATTGACACAATCACCAAGACTGCCGACTAGATCGATGAAAAGGTCGAAGAGTCGTTCGCGGGAGGCTGCAGCGAGGATCACTGGAACGCGAGCAGCGGATTCTGGGTCGTTGTATTGGTCGTGTTTGAAACCTTGCCTAGGGACGATCTTCATATCGTACGAAGGTCGGATCGCATCGGTCAGTTCGAAGGTGCCAAATCGAGCCCTTTCCATATGCGATTCGAGTTCGTCTGGGGTTAAAGCTGCGAAGCTGGAGGTTGGGGTCGATCGCGATTCGCAAAAATTCTGCTTGCTTTGACCGGATCGAAAGCCTGGGAAACCCATGATTGATTTGTCGTTTACGAGGTTGGATGGTTTCATTCGCCCGAGCAACTCTTTAATCGTTCTTGCCCGGACCATCCAAAAATAGGTCAGACTAGCCTGAAACGATAGCAAACTCCGCAATTTCCCGATCTTTTCTGTTCGGTAAAATCGTTACAATCCGATCCGATCGACTTCAGCTCCTGGGCTTTGGTGTCACACGGTGGATTCTGGCATCGCTGCGATTCGATATCTTTCAGAGTGTTATCCAATCTCGGGATATCCATTCAGGGGTGTCCAATGATCGGGGGGTTGAAACCCCTGGCAAACGTTCTCAAAGGATGACGAGAATGAGCTTTAGTCGTCAAAAATTGGTCGGAATCATTGCTCTGATGGTTGCCGCCGCGAGTCAGACGGGTTGTGACTATCGCTGGAGCTCATCGGATCGAGAGCAAGTCCGAGAAATGCTCTTCAAGGAGATTGGGCTGCCGATTCGCGAGCAGCCTAACGAAGCAAAGGTTGTTCAAGGCGTCGTGGCGAATTCCGCCCCAGAGTCAGCCAATGCAAAGCTAGACCGAGGGGGAGCGAGCCAATCCGAGCCACAGTCCCAGAACGATTGGGTTGATCCTAGTTTGTTACCGATCTTGCAATGGGAAATCATCTATCTAGGGAATCGCCCGGTTGGATACACACGACGGAGCATCGAGATAGCCACACCCAGCCAGCTTAAAGATTTGAAAGTTCCCGCACCCATCGCAACCACAACCTTGCTGTGCATCGAGGCAGAGAGTCGGATTCGGATCACACGCAAGACCAGCGATCCAGTTGATCAGATCGTATCGCTCAGAACCCTCGAGAAGCCAGACGGTGAGTTGGTCGCAATCGTTGGGAGCATCGATACTGGAATATCCAAACGCCACTTTCAGGGGTTGGTCAAAGACGGATCGCTGGGCATGGAAACCACGCAAGATAAGGTCGTTTCGAATATCAGCGTTCCATGGGAGCCAAATTACCGAGGCCCCTTTGCGATCGAACAATCGTTACGCAAAGCCCCCATGAAGCTCAAGGAGGTGCGAACCGTTCGGTACCTCGATCCGTTTCAGATGGTGATCACCGAAAGCCGGCTCGAAGCGTTATCCGATGGAGACACCGTCGGCTTGGACGGCAGCATATCGAGTCGACTGGAAATCGAGAATCGATCGATCACCCAGGGCCGAAGCGCGACATCGCTACTGTGGACCGATTCCATGGGAGTGGTTCGCAAGTCCTATACGCCTGGCATCGATCGTCAAACGTTCGACTGCGATCCAGTGACGGCACGCTACGTGATCTCGAAGGAAGAGTTTGACGCGACGATTTTAAAGGACTTGCCATTGCTAGGATCGTTTGCGAATTTACCAGATACGGGGTTAGCAAGTTTCCGCGTCACTTCGGACCTGCTCAGCAAGGATGAGACGATCAGCAGCAGAACCAATCAAACCGCTGAGCGAATCAACGAACGGACATGGGACATACAAGTCCGAAGGATCGACGCATTGGAGGAAGCTAGCTCCGAGGAATCTCCCGAACAGGACACGCTGGCCTCGGCCGGGATGATCGATTGGAAGGATCCTGCGGTACAGCGCTGGATCAATTTGCAAACTGGTTCGGGACCAAAGCCGGAAGAGCATGGGAGTGAGCGTTCCGACAGGGAGCTCAGCGAAAAACGTCGTAGCCGTGCCAATACCGCACGAGCTTGGATCGCCAAAGCGGTATCGCGTACTGGGCTCGATCGCAACATTCAAACTCCGGCGAGCACACTCCGAGAGCGGAGGGGAGACTGCATCGATCAAGCGATACTCTTGACCGCGACCCTTCGAAGTCTAGCGATACCCGCGCGGGTCGCGATCGGCTTTCGCGCTGAGCCATCGAGCGTTCGCCCGACCATTCGACTCCATCTGTGGGTGGAATACCACGATTCTACGAAATGGATTCCGATCGATTCGACCATCGATGAGGATACAGTTCCGACCGATCGGATTAAGATTACAGAGTCGACGCTCCCATCGATCAATGCCTACGAGCCGATTCTAAGCGCGATCCGATTGATTCCAGACATCGAAGTAACAGCCAGGACCAGGAAACCTTGAGCGTCGTCAAGAGCGACAAAAAAGCAGATTCGGCAGATCGACTCAGTGCCCGACGCTGGACGATCGGCATCGTTTTGTTTGCCGTAGCGTTGCGAGTAGCTGCAGCTGTCGTATGGCAATATCAATGCAGCGCTGCCGGTTCGAGCTTGCGTTTCGGTGACAGCCATTCCTACTGGACGATTGCCAGGAATCTGGTCGTCGACGGACAGTATCAGTACGGGAGCGATCAATCAAGAATTTTTAGGGCTCCGGTCTATCCGCTTTTTTTGGCCCCTTTCGCCTGGAGCGAAAGTTTCATTGGAGACGAACCTGCTCGAGTTCCTTTTGTGTTGGCCGCGAGGCTCGTTGGATGCCTTTTGGGTGGTTTGGTCGTATGGATCCTGATGCGTTGGACAACCGCGTTGGCAGGACCGGTGGCCGGGCGGTTTGCAGGGGTCTTGGCCGCCACCTACAGCGGTGCGGTAGGTATGAGCATTTTTGTATTGAGTGAGGCGGTCGCCACCCCTTTGATCGTCCTGAGTTGTTGGATGTTATGGCGATCGACGCACCGCTTGCAGGGGGACGACAAGTTCCATCGCTATGTTTGGACAGCAGGTTCGGCCGTTGCGTTTGGATTGGCTTGTTTAGCCCGTCCGAGTTGGGGTTTATGGCCGGCGGTCGCCTTCCCATTTTTCGCAGTTGCTAGCAAATTAAAAAGCGAAGAATTTTTCAGAAAGTGGTTTGGCCAAGGGCTCCTGTTTTTTGGGGTATTGAGTTCGATCATGTTCCCCTGGTGGGTTCGCAACTACGTTGTTACGGGAAGGTTTGTACCGACGACCTTGCAGGTTGGCGCGAGTTTGTATGACGGCTGGCATCTTGGAGCGAGCGGTTCGAGCGATGAAAACATGGATTTTTCCATGCAAACCATGGCAAGGATCGTCCAGGAGGAATCTGTGCTAGCAAATCCAGAAGCGATACGCGAGTCGACTTTGGAGTGGCGGATCGATCGACGACTTCGCGACGAGGCATGGGGTTGGGCGCGAGAAAATCCATCTGACGCTCTGAAGCTTGGATTGGTAAAGTTTTGGAAGACATGGTCGCCTGTACCGACGGCGCGCGAGCTATCGAATCCCCTGATCAAGTGGTGGGAGGCTGTGAGCTACTTGTTCATTTTGAGCATGAGCGTGTTGGGGTTAAGGAGTTTGCGATACGATCGCAAGCGATGGATCGATGCAAGCTATATGGTGTTGCCTTGTGTTTACTTGGCGATGCTTCATATGGTGTTTGTCGGTTCGGTGCGGTACAGGCAACCGGGTGTTTTGATTCTATGCGGCTTGGCCGGGATCGGCGTACAAGCTGTGTGGACCAAGTGGTTTGTAGCCTTCAGGATGAAGCAGGATTGGAATCGGACGGATGCCGTTGGAGACAGAGTCGAAACAGAACAGTAGACCGCAGTCGAAGGCCAGTCGTGGTGGTCGTCTGAGTTGGATTCTACTGCTATGTGCTTCGGCGGTGATGGCTTATTACATCGTTTTCGATCGGGTGGATCACAAGCTCACCAGTGAGATCCAGAGTCGGTTGCGAAAGCAGTTTCCGCAGCATTGTGTAACGGTGGACCGGGCCCGTTTGGTTCCAGGCGAGTCGATTGTGATCGATGGTCTGAGCATTGGCAAGGCGACTGAGCAGGGGTTGCGAGATGTGATCAAGATATCGCGGGTTGTGTGCAATGGTCCGATCGATTTGATGGGGATCTTGCAGGGCCAGGCGGTAATCAATTCGGTGGTAATCGATGGTTTGGAGCTCAATGTCTGGCCGAAGGCCGATGGGACGTGGAGCGTTTCGGAGCTGATGCAAAAGCCCAAGTTATCGATGCGAATCCCATCCATCCAGGTGCGGTCGGGGTTTGTGCGACTGGGACATCATACAGGCGAGCAGCAGCGAGAGATAATCTGTCATGATCTGAGGGGGAGTTTCGTTGAGCAGGTATTAGCGACCGACACCGCTGGGGTCGAGCAATTGCGACATGAGTTGCATGGAACGTTGTCGAGCAGTTATTTTTCGCGGCTACAGATCGATGCCGTGGGTAATCTTGCGAATTCGCAGTGGGAGGTCCAGGGTGAGATTGAGCGGCTCGACTATTCATCGCAGTTGAGCGATCAATTGCCGAGTGTCTTGAGAGACAGGATGCAACTGCTTAATGGATTTTCCGGGCGGCTCGAAACCCGCTTTCAATGGGTGCAGAATCGCGGCCAAATCGATTTGCAGTCGCATGTACGCGTTCAAGATGGTCGATTTTTGCATCCTCAGGTGCCTTATCCACTCGATCAGATCTCTGGGGACCTGTACATAAGAGACGACCAGCTACAGTTGAGGAATGCAGTGGGTCGGTCTGGCAGAGCGTCAGTCACACTCGACTGCGACGTCCAGGGTTTGGGCAAGCGAGCACCGCTTGTGGCCAAGCTGAGCGTGAGTCATTTAGGGCTCGACGAGCAGCTTTTCAATGCACTTCCTGAATCCATGCAAGAGCATTGGAAGCGGCTGGGGCTAAAGGGGACAGTCCATGCCAGTGCAGCGGTACGTTTTGATGGAGAGGTTTGGGATCCGCATGTTGTGGTTCGGGCAGTGGACGGCTCGATCGATGCAGATTATTTTCCTTATCCGATACAGCATCTTTCGGGAGACTTTGTCTATCGAAACGGAGTCATTGAAGCACCGAGCTTGATCGCATACGCGGGCAACCAACGCCTGCGAGGTTCATTGACGCTGCAGAAAGCTCATCCTCGCTGGTTGATGGACTTGAGTATCGCCGCCGATGGCCCCATAGCGATAGACGGCAGTTTGCTCGGTGCATTGACACCTCGGGGGCTACCGGAGAGTGGATTTCAACGGTTTGCCAATTCGCTTCATCCGACTGGGACGGTGTTGGTCAAGCGGGCGAGATTTGTCCGTTCGGAGGCCAAGCCCGAGATGGTTTCCAGATCGCTTGAGTTAACCTTTTCCGAGTGTTCCATTCGCTACGATGGTTTTCGGTATCCGATCTACGAGGTCAATGGACAAGTAACCTTGGATCACGATCGCCTGATCCTCAAGGACTTTGTCGGGCGCAATGACGGGTCGCGAGTCCAGGGATCGGGTGTGGCCAACTGTAGCAGTTCGAGTCTCGAATCGGTCGACTTGGTGTTTCAAGCTTTCCAGGTATCGCTCGACGAGGAGTTGCAGCAAGCCTTGCCTCCGAGCGCCAGGAACCTGTGGGTTCAGTTGCAACCAAGCGGTTTGATCGACAAGGTTGAGGTGCGAATGCAGCGCCCGAACTTGCGATCGCCGATGGACATGAAGGTTGTGATTCAGGAGAACCGATCCAACGACCAAGGTGGGAGAGGGATGTCACTGCATCCCCTCTCGTTCCCTTACGCGATGCATGATATCGACTGTTTGGTGGACTATCGACCGGGGCGGATCGACATTCGATCTTTGTCGGGAGTGCATGACGCGAGTCGCATCGAAACGACGGGTCAGATCCGACTTCATA
>CAILTZ010000315.1 GCA_903837255.1 uncultured Pirellula sp.
CGGTGCACCTTCGGATTCCAAGCACAGGTAGCCTTCGGCTGGATTGGCGTCCTTGCCGCCGGAGACCTCATGGCCGTTGACCCACAAGCGGACTTCGCCGTTGATCGCGCGGACATAATAGAAGTTCCACTCAGGAGATGGTTTGGAAAAGTTTCCTTTCGGGAAGCTTCGAGAGCCATCGGGTGAAAGGGGAGGGAATGGTTTGAGCTTGGAGCGACCTACTGGAAAGATATCGCCATGGGTGGTAAACCAGGTAGCTTTCTTGCCCGAGCTTTTTTCGTACTGCTCGGTGTAGCCGGTGTCGAGGACTTGGACCTCGATCCCTGCATCGGGGAGTCGGTTTGGGGGGAGGCCTTCGAGGGCGTTTTCTGGAGTCCAGAGGAAGAAGCCCGAGTTGCCGGCGAAGGACAGGTGTCGCCACCAGCCGACGAATTCGAGGTTTTGGTATTTCTTTTTCGATCGTAGGACACCGACAGGTTTGCCGGTGCAGTGGACCAGTGGGCCGTCCCAGGTCCAAGTTTCTTCGTCGCAATTGGCGCGTTGGAAATCGTCTTTTCCGAGTTCGACCCAACCCTCTCCGGTGGTATCGATTTGGATGGGAGTGAATTTGGCACCTTGGTCAGGGACCATTGGCTCAAGCTTGGAGTCTTGAGCTTGGGCGGTCCCAAGGCATGTTGAGAGCATCGCGCTGCATGTGGCAAGTAGAAAACGTCGGTACATGGGTGCACTTTGGGTGGGAGAGCGGGTGGGAGAGCAATTATGGAGGATGATCGATGGAACAATCCGGGATCCATTGTACCGAGCCAAGGCCACGATTGCGATGCTTGGCAAAGCATGAACCGCCAAGACTCTTGAGCATTTCTAAGGCTGCTGATGCTCCGGGCGGTGATGTAGGATCAGTCCAAACGCGCGGTCCGGAGTCTCCCTCTAGCCGAAGCATGGGCCTCTGAGCCCGTGCGAGGTTGGCTACTTCATTGCCGTTCATTTACTAAGCCAAACGTAACCAACGTTTACGCTACTTACGCTGGGCCCTTGCATGTATCGATCGGTAGGTGCTGGTATCGCAGCACCTACCTCTGTGCCATGACGCTGCGGCCTCCGCCTTTGGCAACCACGATATGATCGAGCACTCGGATGCCGACAAGCTCGCCGACTTTGCTGAGCCGATCCGTCACTGCAATGTCCTCGCGGCTGGGTGTCGGATCGCCCGAGGGGTGGTTGTGTACCAGCAGGACTGCCGATGCGCTGTCGCGGATCGCTGCACGGAAAACTTCGCGAGGGTGTACCAAGCTTGCGTCGAGTGTTCCGACGGTGATCCGATGCGTGGCGATGGGGCCGTGCTGTGTGTCGAGCGATACGATATGAAATTCTTCTTGGACTCCATCGGCGGCCAATCGCATGAAGCGTCGCATGCAATACGAGATTGCATCGTCGCTGCCACGGATGCGTTCGGGCAGTACTGGTTCGATGTCTCGCATCGAAGCGATGCGTCTACCGAGCTCGATCCCGGCCATGATCTGGCAATAGCTGTCGCTGCGAATCGCTTTGGTGATCGGCTTGAGCTCCTGCAAGCTCGCATCGATCAACCGTGCGAGCTCTCGCTCCTGGTACTTCGACGAGATCGCTAGGCCGGCCTGGACTGCCGACTCGCCCGGCACTCCGACGCGGATGAGGATTGCGAGCAACTGGGCATCGGTCAGTTTCTCAGCACCTTGCTGGAGAAGCTGTTCGCGGGGTCGGTCGGCCAAGGGGACCGATTTGATCTGGTGCCGGTAGATTTGATTTTCGATCCAGCAATCGACCCTCTGCGGGTCCTGGACCAGCCACTTGTAGTAGGTTTGTTTGTTCTCCTTGCAAGCCTCCAGGTGACCGTCCTTGGCCAGTTGCTTAAGTATCCTGGTGACATAGGCTGGGGCTAGGTCCCGGCACTGGGTCTTGGCCCAGTCCTCACTGAAGAACCGTTCGCTTTGGATCGACCGGACCGCCCCGCGAAGTTTTTCCAGCCGCAGCTCGCTCATGCGTATGACTCCTTTGCTGTGTTTCAAATTTGCATGTTTTCAAGGGGTTCATGGATTCTGGGCCCCCGGAAGCCAAGCCCCGAAGCTTCAACATAGCGATTTGGTGAAAATCTCGCCCGGTTTTGGTCGGAAATCGTCCTGTGCGCCTCGATTCAAGCGTTTTCTGGCCATTCCTCGACGGCTACACTGGGAAAGCCTACACTGTGAGTCCCTGCAAAGGGGAACATGAGGGCTGCATCGATCAGCCTCTTTAGAATCAACGCTTATACAATCACTCGAACCTTGGAGTTCTTGAATCGTGACCACCCAATACCTAGCTGCAAAGTCGGGCCAAATCACTCCGGAAATGGAGTTTGTTGCCAAGCGAGAACGGCTTGGGGCTGAGCTCATCCGCCAGGAGGTTGCTGCCGGTCGCATGGTGATTCCTGCCAACCGCGTCCACTTAGCCGGTGCGCTCGAACCGATGGCGATTGGGATCGCAGCCACTTGCAAGATCAATGCGAACATCGGCAACTCGGCCGTCACGAGCGATGTCCAAGAGGAGCTCGACAAGCTCCACGTGTCGGTCCACTATGGAGCCGATACGGTGATGGATCTTTCGACGGGCAAAGACATCGACAACATCCGCAAGCAGATCATTGCTGCCTCGCCGGTGCCGATTGGAACGGTACCGATTTATCAGATGCTCGAAGAGCTAGGGGGCAACATCGAGGATATGCGACCACAGCATTTCCTGGATATGGTTGAGCATCAGGCCAAGCAGGGGGTCGATTACATGACGATCCACTGTGGAGTGCTATTGGAACATTTGCATTTGACGACCAAGCGGGTCACGGGGATCGTATCTCGGGGTGGATCGTTGATTGCCAAGTGGATGATGACCCACCGCAAGCAAAATCCGCTCTATGAGTCGTTCGACGATCTTTGCGACATCATGAAGCAGTACGACGTGACGTGGAGTCTCGGGGATGGTTTGCGTCCTGGATCGATCGCCGATGCGAGCGATGCGGCTCAGTTCGCCGAGCTCGACGTTCTTGGGAGGCTATGCAAGCGGAGTTGGGAGAAGGGGACGCAGGTGATGGTCGAAGGCCCCGGTCACATCCCGATGGACCAGATCGACATGAACATCAAAAAGCAGATCGAGGTTTGCCACGGAGCCCCGTTTTATGTCTTGGGCCCGTTGGTTACCGACATCGCACCTGGGTACGACCACATCACCAGTGCGATCGGTGCGGCGATGGCCGGCTGGAGCGGTGCGGCGATGCTCTGCTATGTGACCCCCAAAGAGCATTTGGGGCTTCCCAACCGCGAGGATGTCAAGCAAGGCGTGATCGCTTACAAGATCGCCGCGCACTCTGCCGACGTGGCCCGCAAGCGACCGGGGGCCCAGGACCGAGACGACGCGCTCTCGCGAGCTCGATTTGCCTTTGATTGGAAAGAGCAGTTCCGGCTCTCGCTCGACCCTCAGACGGCACAAGCTTATCACGATGAGACGCTTCCCCAGGACACCTTCAAGAGCGCGCATTTTTGCAGCATGTGCGGACCGAAGTACTGTTCGATGCGGATCACC
>CAILTZ010000316.1 GCA_903837255.1 uncultured Pirellula sp.
ATCGATTCTTCGAGAGATCGCGCAAAGCTATGCGACGCGATGGTCGAGCCGTCCGAGTTTTTCCTATACCTGGCTTGGACCTTTGCTTCTTGTGTTCGTTGCAAAGATGTTCTTCTTTCTTGTGCTCGCATTGTTTGGGCCCCTGATTAGCCTTCTAACGGCACTTAGCGGTTGAAAGGAACCTGCATCATGACCCAGTCCAACAAGGAAAAAGGAGCTCGATCGACGGCAGCGATTGCCGGGAATCCCTGGTTGAGTTCCACGCTGATCCCAGGGAGCTTGATCGCCGAGCAGCAATCGACATTTCTGGCGATCTTGCACGCGAGCCTTCGCCAATCTGTCCCGCCTGCTCCCATGATTCGAGCGTTGGCCAAAGAGTATCCTGGCAACTACAGCTACAAGCTTCTGAGGGTTGCTCGCATGATCGACCAAGGGGTGCCTTGGGTCGATGCCCTTGAGCAGGAACCCGGTGTTTTACCCTCCGACACGATCCTTGCCCTGAGGCTCGGACAGCAGAGCGGAATCACGAATGCGACCTTCGAGCAACTTCGACTCGAAAGCTCCGAGGAGCTGATCGACCGCGAGCCATCTTACTGGCGACCCTATCTAGCCTACTGGCTTGCAGTTTCGTTCACGATGCTGTCGATCATGTCTTTTTTCTCCTACTTTATCGGCCCGACTCTGCTGAAGATGCTGCAAGAGTTTGATATGCAACGCGGGTATGACAAACTGAGTTCAGCGCTTCGTTACTCGACGCTACCAGCAGCGATCGCGCTAGGGTTGACCTGCTTAGGGATTCTCTTGACCTGGTCGGAGGGATTGCGAACGTGGTTCGCAAAATTGCTGAGAATCCCCCAGGTTAGCTTCTCGCAAAATCAAGCATCGCTCCTGCGGATCCTTGCTAGTAACACCGAACATGGACGCCCCATGGAAGGAGCACTTTCGACCCTCTCAAAGTTCCATGCAAATGCCGACATGCGAAAACGGCTCCTGATCGCTCGCAATGAAATCGAACAAGGCTCCCAGGAGTGGGATGCGATCGGGTCGGTTGGCTTACTGACGGCCCCCCAGCAAGAGGCTTTGCAAGGCCAATCGAAAAAGGACCAAGCCTGGGTGCTGCGCAAACTAGCTCAGTCCCTCAGCACGCACGAACATTATCGATGGGGTTGGTTGCAGTCGATCCTCCATCCTATAGTCCTGATCGCCTTCGGTCTGTTCGTCCTCGCGGTCAGCTATGCGTTCCTGGAAAGCTTGTACTCGATCGTTTCAGAACTCGCTCAGGACACTCGTTGGAGATAAAGCGATGCTCATGCATAAAATAACACGATCAAGCACCCGGCATGCAACAGCACGGAATCGCCGCGGATTGATGCAACTGGAAATCGTCGTGTCGGCATTTCTTCTGGCTGCCTTGCTCTCCTGCATGGTGGGCATGAACTACCGATTGCTCGCCGTCGCAAAGGACACCAAACACTACCAATTGGCGCTTCATGAGGCGGCAAACCAGGTCGACCTGCTGACCGCAGGCGGCTTGGACGACCTCGATGCTCGCATCGAGAAAACCACGCTGCCCGAGGAGGTCCTGCAGGCTCTACCGGGCGGAAAAATCAATGTCCAAAAAATCGATGATCAGAGCGGCACCAAGGTCGTCGTGCGGATCCGATGGGATCGACCCGGCGAGCCTGCTCTGGTCGAACTGACCGGCTGGGTATCGACCAAGGAGACAAGGCCATGAGAAGACGATGCAAAAATAGGATTCGACGAGAGGGCTCGATGCTCATCGAACTCTGCGTGAACATGGCTGCAGCCTCGATGGTCATGCTCGTGGGTGTGACCCTCATCCAACGCTCCATGCATTGGACGCAGTCGATGCAAAAGCAAACCAATCTGCAACGTGAACTGAGCCTGCTAGCCGCTGACTGGCGAGCCGATTTCGCAAACGCCCAACGCGTTGACTTTCAGTCCGGCAATCGGGTCATCCTTTCCATGCCCGGCAAAGACATTGTCTATGAATCCAAAGACAACCAAGTCCAGCGACGATGCGAACTAAAGGAGCCTCAGGCGGCCAAACCCTCCGCTCCAGAAAACTACGTTCTGGGTGTCGACTACCTAGCTACCTTCGAATCCCCCTACCTAATTGTCCGAGCCACCAATCCAGCCGGCGAAACCGTAAGCACGAGACTTCGAGTCCTCGGCAAACCCTCTGATCAACGGTACCGCATCCTGGAGGACCTGCCATGAGAAGAGCAAGAAGAACCAGGCGATCTGGAGCAATCCTGATCGTCGCTTTAGTCGCGGTGGCCATCTTCACCAGCTTGGCCGCCACCAACATCCGCTCTGTTCTGCGGCATCGCCAAGGGGTCAAGTCCGAACGGGACTTGATCCAAACCCAACTACTATGCGATGCCGGTTGCGATCGAGCCGTTACCCAGTTCACCGAGGATCCAAGCTATTCCGGTGAGCTCTGGCTCGACAAGCAAGACCCCAGCTCGGGAGTGGGAATGAAAGTCGCTATCGAGATCCTACGCCAGGATGGCAAGGTGATCGCTAGCATCCAAGCCTCGATGGATGGCCGAAGCCACCAACCATCGCGGATCCAACGCACAAGACGCATTGTGTTGAGCGAAAATCCTTAGATTCAAATACGAACCTTTTCCAAGAGATATTCATCGTCCATTTAGGAGCTACTGCCATGTCGAAATCGATCGTCTGCTACAGGACTTACGGCTCATCGAGCCGCCGATACAACCAACAAGCCTTTACTCTTGTGGAATTGCTTGTCGTCATCGCGATCATTGGAATCCTCGTCGGGCTCTTGTTGCCGGCGGTCCAAGCGGCCCGCGAGGCCGCTCGGCGCATGTCGTGTGCCAACAACATCAGCCAAATCGGATTGGCTATGCACAATTTCGAATTCGCCGCCGAGCATCTTCCAAGCGGCACGGTCAACGACTCCGGACCGATCCGAAACGAACCGATCGGCAATCACATGAGTTGGACCGTCAAGATCATGCCCTATCTAGAACAAAGCTATCTCTACAAATCGATCGACCAGACCAAGGGAGTGTACGATCCGGCGAATGCCCAAGCTCGGCAAACACAACTGGCCGTCTATGCTTGCCCCTCCTATCCATTGAGCGTACACCTGGGTGTCGATAGCGTGGATATCGGCTCTACCACTTATGGAGCCTGCTACTCGGGCACCGAAGTCCCACTGGACAAAGACAACGACGGCGTATTCTATCTTGGGAGCAGGACCAAGTTCAGTGACATCGGCGATGGTTCGTCGAACACCGTTTTCTTAAGCGAAAAGATCTCTGAACAAGGGGATCTGGGATGGATGTCCGGAACGCGCGCGACGCTTCGCAACGGAACGATGGATCCTGTCAAAAAGAACTTCAAGTTGGTAACATCTAACCTGACTTCGAACCCCGACAACGGCAGCTTGGTCATGGGCGGATTCTCTTCCTTCCACACATCAGGTTGCAATACTCTCTACGGAGATGGGGGGGTTCGTTACCTAGCAGCGAGCATCGATCCGATAGTCTTAGAATCTCTTTGCACCCGCAACGGCGGGGAGTTGACCACCACCTACGACTGGTAGAGATTTGGTGGGGCAAAAAAATGGTGAGGCAAAAAAATTGCGGGGCAAAAATATGGTTGGAAAAGTGAACGCCAAAGTGGGGTCAGCGGTCGATTAGCGTTTATTAGCGGTCCGGATTTTTTCTGAAGGGCCAAATTGAGAGAGGTTTTTTGGCGGAGGTAAAGGATCCGCAGCATTCGTGAAATTGCTGGGCAGGTCCAAAAACTTGGCCAAAACACCTTGCCATCGCCCCCCGATTTGCGTCCAATTGGGGCTTGGAAATCCCGGCAAGTCAAGTTCACCGAAGTCGAGTCCTCCCATGGGTTTAGAAAGTCTTTTTTCTCTGGAAAACCGCGTCGCTGTCGTTGTGGGTGGAACCGGAGCACTTGGCGGCGCGATGGCAAACGCCTTGGCGTCGGCAGGAGCCAGCATCGCGGTCCTTGGCCGAAACGCACAGCGAGGGATGGAGCGAGCCGAGGACATCCGTCGAGAGGGGGGCGAAGGGATCTTTGTGTCAGCCGACGCCATGGATCGCGATTCGCTGACCAAGGCCCGCGACCATATCGAAAACTCCATGGGACCGATCGATATTTTGGTCAACGCCGCCGGGGGGAACCAAGCCGCAGCGACCCTGCAACCCGGAGACGACTTTTGCGAATTATCGCTCGATGCGTGGAAGGACGTCTTCGACCTGAATTTGATAGGAGGCACGGTGCTGCCTAGCCAAGTCTTCGGCGAATCGATGCTTTTGAGAAACACCGGCAGCATCATCAACATCGCTTCGATGTCGGGCATCGTGCCCCTGTCCCGCGTGGTGGCTTACTCGGCAGCCAAAGCCGCAGTCATCAATTTCACGCAGTTTCTGGCACGCGAATGGGCGCCGCGCGGCGTGCGGGTCAACTGCATCAGCCCCGGCTTCTTCCCGGCCGATCAAAACAAAAACCTCCTCTACAACGCCGACGGGAGCCTTGCTCCTCGCGGCCAACAGATCATTTCTCACACCCCAATCGCTCGATTCGGATACGCGCACGAACTGGCCGGGCCCGTGGTCTTCCTGGCCTCCTCAACCGCTTCTTCGTTCGTCACCGGTCATAACCTAGTCGTCGATGGCGGCTTCTCGTCAACAACTATTTAACTTACCCTCACTCCTTACTCCTTATTTACTCCTTACTCACTAGAAAAAAACTATGGCGAAACTCGCGATTCGAAACGATGCTTGTGCTCTGGACTTCCTCTCCTTGGGTGCGTTGGTCCATCGTCTAGACCCAGGAATCATCCCGTTTCGCAAAGCGCGTGGTTTCGATGTCCATGTCTCGGGCGGAGAATACAACGTCGCTGCCAACCTCTCGGACTGCTTTGGACTCAGTACCGCTGTAGCCACGGCGATGGTCAATTACGGCATCGGTGAACTGGTCCAAACCCGCGTCAAGGAGATGGGTGTAAAGCCCTACTACAAGTTCTTCGAGCACGACGGCGTGCGAGGCCCAAACATCGCTACGGTGTATAGTGACCGGGGCCAAGGTGTCCGACCACCGGTGGTCTACTACAACCGAGCCAACGAGGCCGGAGCCATGCTCAAGCCAGGCGATTTCGACTGGAAATCGATCTTCGCAAACGGAGTTCGCTGGTTCCACTCCGGAGGTATTTTCGCAGCCCTTTCGAACACAACCTCGGAACTGATCATCGAAGGCATGCAAGCTGCCAAAGCCGCCGGCTGCGTCACCTCGTTCGATCTGAACTACCGCGCCAAGATCTGGGCTGCCATCGGTGGACTTGCCAAAGGCCAGGAAATGGTCGGCAAGATTGTCAAGCACGTCGATGTCCTGGTGGGTAACGAAGAAGACCTCCAAAAGAGCTTGGGCATCCAAGGCCAAGACGTCGAGCACAAGTCCGAGCTCGACCCCGAAGCATTCTTTGCCATGATCGACAAGACGATCGAGAAATTCCCGAACGTGAAGATGGTTGCCACGACCCTGCGAGAAGTCCGTTCCACGAACCGACACGACTGGGCAGCGGTCCTTTGGTACGACGGCAAACGCTATGTCAGCCCAACGATGCAACTCGATGTCATCGACCGCATCGGTGGTGGCGACGGTTTTGCTGCTGGTCTTATCTACGGTATGCTGGCTGGTAAAGAGCCAGAACAAGCTCTTCGACTCGGCTGGGCCCATGGTGCTCTGCTCACCACCTTCCCAGGCGATACGACCATGGCCAAACTGCCAGAAGTCGAAGCCTTGACTAAGGGTGGTTCGGCTCGCGTGCAGCGCTAAGCGAGAATTTCGCGAACGACTTTGCCGGCCACATCCGTCAAACGGAATGGCCGGCCATGGTGTTGATAAGTCAATCGCTCGTGATCTAGGCCCATCAAGTGCAGAATCGTCGCGTGCAGGTCATTGATGTGCACGCGTTGGTCGACGCCGTGGTATCCAAAATCGTCGGTCACGCCGTGCGTGATACCGCCCCTGACCCCACCACCGGCCATCCACATGCTAAATCCATGGTGGTTGTGCTCCCGTCCATCGCCATTCTGAGCGTGCGGGGTTCGACCGAACTCGCCGCCCCATATCACCAGGGTATCGTCCAAGAGTCCGCGCCGTTTCAGATCACTCAGCAAACCCGCAATCGGTTTGTCGCTCACGCGGCAACGATCCTTCAGACCGCTTGCAATCCCATTGTGATGATCCCAGCCTCCCAAGGAAACTTGGACAAACCGCACGCCGGCCTCGCTAAATCTCCTTGCCAACAAACACTGCCTACCGAATTCATCGCTCGGCGGCTGACCGATTCCATACAGATCGAGAGTCTCTTGGGACTCACCGGAGATATCGACCAGCTTGGGTGTCTCGGTTTGCATCCTGAATGCCAATTCGAACGACTCGATCACCCCTTCCATTTGCTGATCGCTCTGAAGCCTTTGCAGCTGCCGTCGATTCATCGATTGAATCAGATCGATCCGCTGACGTTGAATCTGCGCGGGTGACTGAGTATCGCTCAAATGCCTGATCGGGGACTTCGTTCCGGTCCCAAGTTCCTGAATCGCGGTTCCTTGATGGATCGCCGGCAAAAATGCGCTCGAGTAATTCCGTTCGCCTTCTTGGGGGAGGATAGTGATGTACGAGGGAAGTTGCTGATTCTCGGTCCCAAGTCCATACGAAAGCCACGATCCCATCGAGGGAACCACATCGAAAAGGTTTCCGGTATGAATCTGACGGATCGCCAGTGGATGGTTCGGGCTGTCGGCATGGACGGCTCGCAGCACACACAGATCGTCGGCATGAGCGGCGGTCAGAGCAAGCATCTCGCTCATCATCAATCCGCATTGCCCTTGCGGCTTAAAGCCCGCGATTGGACCGAGCAATTTGGTCTGTTCCAATCCGACCGTCGCTTCGGTATCCGGAAGTTTATACGGCAAGGCTTGCCCGCTACGTTTCTCCAGTTCCGGCTTCGGATCGAAAAGATCCATTTGGGACGGACCGCCGGACATGAACAAAAACAGCACCCGCTTGGCCTTGGCCGGAAAATGGGTCGGCTTGGGAACAAGTGGCCGCGTCGGATCAGACACCGCTGGGTCTGCAAACACTGGGTCTGCAAACACTGGGTTGGCGAAAACTGGGTCCTGCTGCAAGAGGGCGTTGAGGGCCAGTCCACCGAAGCCGCAGCAGGTCTTTTGCAAGATTTCTCGACGCGTCAAATCATTCATAGAACAAAAACTCGTTGGATCCTAGGATCGCATGGCAAAGTTCAGCCCAAGCCGACACGGCCGCTTGCTCATCGCTCAGATTCTCTGAAACCTCGTAGGCTTCCTTGCAGGTTTTCAGGAACTCTAGCACCGATTTGAATTCTTCATCGTCCTTACCCGCATCGTCGCGGATCGCTGCGTGGTCCGGTGCTCGCGAGTAAGCGGCCGCAACCACTTGCCGATAGCGTTCCGATTGGTCGTCAGGGACTTTTGCTATCCAGTGCTCGGCCATCTTGCGAGCTTGTTCTTTCATCAGCGGTGCGTTGATCAAATACAAGGCTTGGGTTGCGACCGTTGTACTTGCACGCTGACCGGTGATGTCGTTTGGGTGCGGAAAGTCAAACACGCTGAGGATCTCCAGATCCCCCGAGGGGCGTTCTCGTTTGTAGGGTAGATAGATCGACCGACGGTTGCGCACCTTCGGATCGACTTTGCCCACCCAAGTCGGCGGGTTGACGTTGCCACCTAGACCCGCGATATTTCCCTCCAGATGCAATCCCAGGCTCGGGCCACCTCGGCCTAGATCTAGCTGGGCGCTGAGAGTCAAAATCGCATCGCGAATCGATTCGGCGGTCATGCGTCTGCGGGGCATGTGCCATAGGAGCCGATTGTCAGGGTCGACCGATGCGAATTGAGGATCATGGCTCGATGCCATTCGATAGGTTTGGGAAAGGACTAGATGCTTGATGGTCTTTTTCAACGACCAACCATCGTCGATGCGCATGCGATTGGCAAGAAAATCGAGAAGTTCCGGGTGCGAAGCCGTTTCGCCATGGACACCAAAGTAATCGACGGTTCGCACGAGCCCTTGCCCGAAAAGCTCTTTCCAAATTCGATTGACCAGCACTCGAGGTGTAAGTGGGTTTGACGCATCGGTGAGCCATTGGGCCAATTGCAAACGACCACTCTGATTTTCCGGGATTTTAGGCTCTTGCGAGACGCTTATTGCTCGCACGAATCCTCGCGGAATCGAATCTCCAAGCGATTGGAAATCGCCTCGCTTGTAGATGCGACAGTCAGCGGGCTCAGGGATTTCGGCCACAGCCAAAGCCGTCTGCTTGTCGGGTCTTGCGGATTCGAGCCGTTGATCGATCGCCGCGAGCTCTCGCTGAATCTCGGTGGCTCGGGGATGGTTGGTGCTTCTGGGACTACCGCTGTAGAACTGCAAGGCGATGTTCGGTTGGTCTTTGTCACCGCGATCGACCATATGAGAGTGATTGATCCCCGAGCCGGTCCAGTTGGGCATTGTGCACTTGGCGTAGACGGTTCTGCCCGTATGGGCTTGGATGCCTTGGGTGTTCCCGAGTTGGCAGTTTGAAAAATCCTCGGTGAAGATCGACTTGGCATCGGACGCCACGGCGACGGACAAATCGTCGATCGCACCGCCGAAACGGCCCGTGAATGCCCAGGAGGTAATATGGAGTTGGATTGGGCCTGAACCATCGCCGGTATATTGAAAGGACGCTGGAGAAAAAGACTGCGAGTCTGCTTGGGCCGTCCAAGCTCCGGGGTTGAGGGTGTGATAAGCCAGTACCGAGGCGTCGGCTCGAAGGACTTGAACGACGAGCCCATCGGTGGCTTGGGTGGCCTGGCCTGCGTCGCTCCAAACCGAGGGCCCTGCGAGGAACGAGACACGGTACTCGACTCCCGTTTGGTTCGCATCGATGTTTTGCGTACTGGTGATCGCGTTGGCTTGGTCATCCTCGATCTTTTTCGTAAAGCGGGTCTGAGCATCCTGCTTGATCAGGCCATCGAGTTCCTTGGTCAGCTGTTGTTTCTTTTCCGAAAGCTCAGCGGCCAGTCGTTCGTAGGCGGATTGATCGTCGGGCGTAATAGGCAATGGGACATGAGAAATCTGGCTCCAGACCCCAGGACCATCGTAGCTGGTTGTTTTGGTGCTATGAAAGATGCCGGCCAAGGCGTAGTAGTCAGCAGTCGGGACCGGATCGAATTTGTGATCGTGGCAACGGGCGCATGCGAGCGTTTGTCCGAGGAATGTTCTGCCGATCTTATCGATCTGGTGGTCGACCACATCGGCCGCGAGTTGTCCTTTGATATAGTTTTGAAGCGTCCAAGGTCCGATGGCCAGGAAGCCGGTAGCAACGATTAGTTCGCGATGCTCTCGCTGGTCGTGGCACTCGAGCAGATCTCCTGCGATCTGCTCCTGGATAAAGCGATCCAGCGGTTTGTCGGCGTTGAACGCTTCGATAACATAATCGCGGTACCTCCACGCCTCACGGACGAGCACATCGCCCTGGATATCCGCAAGGTCTGCATAGCACGCCAGGTCCAGCCAATGCCTACCCCAGTGGTCACCATAGGCTGGGGAGTTGAGCAATCGATCCACGACCGTTTCATGGGCTCGCTCCGAGGGGTCCTTCAAGAAGTCATCGAGTTCGGCTTGGGTCGGTAGCAGCCCGGTCAGATCGAGAGTGACGCGACGGAGCCACACATTGCGAGGGGCTTGAGCGACAGGTCGCAGTCGAGCGTTTTGGAGTTTTTCCAAGATGAATGCGTCGGCGCGATCCAGGCACCATGAGGAATCCCAAGTCGCGGGAATCGAGGGTTGCAAGATCGGTTGCAGAGCCCAGAGCTTGGCTGGGTCGATCGCGGGTCGTTTTGTTTCGCGATGGTCCGGGGCACCTTGGGCGACCCATTGTTCGAGGATCGCGATCTCCGCGTCGGGGAGTTTTTCCTCGGGGGGCATTTGGTAGTCATCGTATCGGATGGCCGAGATCAGAAGGCTTTCGTCTGGTTTGAAGGGAACCAACGCGGGCCCATCGGTACCACCTTGTTGCCAACCGGATTTCGAGTCCAGGACCAGGCCACCTTTGGCTTTGCCTGCGGCGTGGCTGTGGCAGCTCAGGCAGCGTTTCTCGATGATCGGCAAGGCTTGTTTGACAAAGAACTCGTCGGGATCATCTGCACAGGAGAACCTCGGCGCACAGAGGGCTGCGATCGTGGCCAGCAGGAGAGTCAAGGTAGATTTTTGATCGTTTATCGACATGCGATTAGGAGATGAGGGAATCAAAGACGCGGTGGTTTTCCAGCATCGCAGCCGGGATATCGGCGGGGGTCGCACCGTCTTCCATCAGGCACCAGCCTGTGAAGCCTTTGGCCGAGCAGGCTTTGAGTTTGTTGAAGAGCGATTGCCATGGGTAATCGACTTTACCGGGTCGCAGATCGTGGATATGGACCGTTCCGATCCATGAGGCCAGGGCATCGAAGTTGGCATCGAAGCCTGCACCATTGAGATCCGTAGGGTTGCAGTTCCAGCACACGACGACACTTGGGTGATCGGCCAGTTCCATGATCCGTTTCATGTTAGGGATTTCCTGAGTCCCTTTGCCGTGGACTTCGAGCCGAATTTGCTGGTTGGCTTTGGCGGCATACTCGCCGACGATGTGCAGGGACTTGCCTATCTGTTCGAGTGTTTTTTCGACAGGGACATTTTCGGGGAGTCCATTCGGGCGAACTTTCACACCGCTGCCACCGAGCTCGGCCGAGAGGTCGATGAAGGCTTTGGTTTCGTCGATATTTTTCTGCACGGTAGCGGGGTTGGTAGCATGGTATTCGCAAGCGCTACCGAGTCCGACGAGGGCGACAGGTGAATCGGCGAATCGCTTTTTGGCTTCGGCTCTTTGGGGGGCGTTCAAGCTCGGTTCGACACCGTGTTTGTGGGTACTGCGGAGTTCGACGCCGGCATAGTTGGTTTGTTCGCAGACCTTGAGGAGTTCAGCGAGAGGGTAGTCTTTACCCCACTGGTAGGTAACGAGTCCGAGTTTCAGTGGGGTGGCCATTGGCAAGGCGGTCGAGGCCAGGAGGTTGTGTTCAAGCCCGAGGGCAGCCACAGCGCTGGCGCTCGACAGGGCTAGGAAGTTTCTGCGGGAGGGCAGGGGATTCATGGATAGTGGATCGTGGGACATAGCGAATCCATCAAAGAGAGGATGAGCGGTTAGGGATCGAAAACAAACTGCGATAATAAACTGCGATAAAGGTATACGAAGTGTGGGTCGGCGCGTGCCTGGTGGGTCACTCCCCTGTGAAAAGGTCCTGAAGGTCGAGTATTGCTTGGGGCGCGATCAAGGGTGAAATGGTTTCAGGCGACGAGGCGACCCGATAGGATTTGTAGTCGGTACTTTCGGGATTGCGGAGGATGTGCACACATTGATTTAGGCAATCGACGATCCAGTATTCTGGGATACCGGCAGAGGCGTAAAGAGGTCGTTTGATTTCGAGGTCTTTAGCCAGAGAGGAGTCGGCCACTTCGATCGCAATTTGGACAAGAGCAGGTTGAGGATGTTTGGTTCGGTAGCGTCCTCGACGAACCCAAAAGACATCAGGCTCGGGCCGACTGTCCGATTCCGGCATGTCGATACCGGTTTGTGAGGTAACGACAGTGTGGAGAGGGTCGCTAGCCCGAGCCGACCAGCTATTGAGATAAGCAACGTAATCATCATGCATCGGTCCAGATGGGTTCATTTCGACGATTCCACCGTGAATCAGTTCGACGCGTCGGTTGAGATCATCGAACGCACCTTTGCGGACCATTGCGTCGTATTCCGCGAGGCTCAGATGAAGGGTTCGGAGAATCATTCGGCAGCTCCTGGAGCTCCTGGATCTTCGGCAGAGTAAGCCCCTGATTATACACCATTTGATGCACTTGTAGAGTGTTGTCCGATACGCCGTAGGCGCACCTGTTGTGAGCCGCATGGCGCAAGCCGCGGGTATGGCCGGTACACGGCCACAGTCCCTTTGTGGCCAGCCCATTGGATTTCAACCCCTTGTCCGATACGCCGTAGGCGCACCTGTTGTGAGCCGCATGGCGCAAGCCGCGGGTATGGCCAGTACACGGCCACAGCCCCTTTGTGGCCGGCTCATTGGATTTCAACCCCTTGTCCGATACGCCGTAAAGACCAATTCG
>CAILTZ010000317.1 GCA_903837255.1 uncultured Pirellula sp.
AAGCGGTTGGATTGTCACCATCAGCGAACATTAGCGTCCATCAGCGGTTTAAATCCGGGACCGCTGATGGACGCTGATGGAGCGCTGATGGAACAGCCAAGCGGGTTGGGAGACATTTAGGCGTTTTCCGTCCGTCAATGCTAGCGAATTGGGCTAGGGTTCCTGGTGAAAAAAATCGGCATTGCCTCAAACCCTCCATTTCCACTAAACTCCCGCTTCGATCCAGTTTTTCTAGTTCCACTAAGGAGGGTGGTCCATGGGGAAGGAATCCTTTCGATTTTTGCATGCCGGTGACTTTCATCTCGAACGGCCTATGCAGGATCTCACCGACATTCCCGAACATCTCAAGGCCGCACTGGTCGATGCACCGTGGAAGGCTGCCGAAGCGTTCTTCGAAACGGCCATCCTTGAGAACGTCGATTTCGTGCTCCTGACCGGAGACCTTTTGAACCCGATCTCCACGGGTGCCTCCGGTCCGGCCTTCTTGCTAGAACAATTCGAACGATTGGCCCAACGCAACATCCTTGTCTATTGGGCAGGCGGTGCGGTCGATGACCCTGACCGCTGGCCCGAAGCCGTTTCGCTTCCGGCGAATGTTCACTTTTTTTCAAAGAAGGAAGTCGAAAGCGTTATTTTTCGGCGCAATGGCTCGGCTCTAGTCACTATCCTTGGACGCTCGAGCGATGGACGTGAGTCGATCCGCTCGGCCGAATACCAATGCGATGCCGATGGGACTTATGTGATCGCTTTAGCTCATGGCAATGCGGATCGCGAAGCACTCTTGAGTGAACGCATCGACTTCTGGGCACTGGGTAACGAGCACAATCGCAAAACACTTCATGGCGAGGCTCCCCACATGAGAGTCTGCGGAACTCCTCAGGGGCGTGGGTTTGATGAGGAAGGGCCTCATGGATTCTGGACGGTCGAAGTCGATGGGACTCACGATGCTCAAATCGTAACGACCGACGTCGATCATTTCCGTTACATCACTCAAACGCTCGATGTCGAGGACCTGGCGATGGGTCGCGACATGCGTGAGCTGATGAGCAAACGTAATTCGAGGCTTCAAAGCGAGCATGGCACTCGGCATTTGATCGTCCGTTGGCGTGTGGAACTGGATCTTGAAAACGCCTCGATGGTCGGACCAGAAGCAATCGACGAAATCCTAGGCTGGCTGCGGCGCGAGTATAGCCATGGAGCTTGCAGTGTCTGGTCGACGGAAATCGAAGTTCTTTCACCTAAGAGCTACCCTGCCAAGTGGCAGGAAGAGGACACGATCTTGGGAGATTTCCTGAGAACCTCCCAAGAGCACCGCAAGTCGATGGGCCAGCATTTGAACCTCAAGCCGCTACTGGAATCCGAGACGCCGGGCACGGCAGCTTGGCAGCAGTTGCTTGTGGATGACACGCCGAGTGTGACAAGCAGTGCGCTAGACCGCGCGACGCTTTTGGGTGTGGACATGCTCAGAGGGCACAAGGTGGATTTGATCGCTCCTACGAGGAGATTCGGAGGGACCCGAGGATGAAAATTCGCGACGTACAAATCGATGGATTCGGAGTTTGGACTGGGCTGAGCGTCGATTCGATGCCCGAAGGCATGACGGTCTTTTACGGGCCGAACGAAGCGGGCAAAACCACGCTGATGAATTTCCTGCGCACGATGTTCTACGGCTTTACCGCCGAACGCCGATCTCGGTACCTGCCCCCGGTCCACGGTGGCAAGCCGGGTGGAGCGATGCGTGTGACAGGTCCCGGTGGGGGATATGAGATCTCCAGACGCGCGACGCTCAACGATGCAAGTGTCTTCGGACAATTGACTGTTACAAGTTCCGATGGGATCACTCAAGGCCAGCATCGACTCACCACGCTGCTGGGCAACGTCGACGAATCGATCTTCACGAATGTCTTTGCCATCGGTCTCCGCGAACTTCAAGAGCTCAGCACGCTCGATGATACGGCGGCAGCCGATGAGCTGTATAAACTATCGAGCGGATTGGATCGCGTTTCCTTGGTCGATGTGATTCGACAACTCCGCACCGCGCGCACGTCGATCGCTTCGGCAACCGAGGAGAACGCACAGTTGCAGTCGATGCTCTCCAAGCGAGAGAAGCTGCGCGATGAGATCGAGCAATTGACGCTGCGTGGTCGGCGCTG
>CAILTZ010000318.1 GCA_903837255.1 uncultured Pirellula sp.
GCAGATGTTGGATCAAGCCGTCGCATCGGACGATCTCGGACTCCTGTATCAACTCTCCAGTCGATATGGGTTCACGGATGCAGGCCGGGATGCGTCGCTCTTGCTCGCCGAGCAGATGTTATCGACCGGTAACGCTACCGAGGCGACCGGCACCCTGGAGCAACTTTTGAAAGATCCGGCATCACGAAGACGCTTCGGACCCGCCTTGGGCGCTTTGGCTGTGGCATCGAAAATCTCCTCGACTTCGACTCGCGAAGCCGGAAAACTTCTCGAACAAGTCCGCGAGTATTTTCCAAACGCCTCGTTGGATTGGAATGGTGCCAAGGTTGGTTGGAACGACAAAACAACCCCCGAATCGATCTTGCAAAGTTTGTCAAAAGAAAATTTCCAAAAGATCTCCAAACGGATCAGCCAACCACGTTTCGAGGGAGGCGGATTCGATCGCAATGCCAACACCGCTGGTGGCACTCCGATCCCGATCCTGCGATGGAGTGTCGATCTGCATGAATCGGCACAGCACAAAGAGAACCTCGAACGCACTCTCCGTAAGCAATTGTCCGAACGACGGTCGCATCTGGTACCGACTCGAATGCCCGTAAGCTCTGACGGATTGGTGTTCGTCCCGACCTACGATCAGAGGATCCTGGCTGTGGATGCAAAATCCGGCAAGATACGCTGGCCGATCGTTTTCAGTGGAACACCCTTGGGCTTCTCCCTCGATCGCGGCTCGAACCGCGATGGCTATGCACTTGGGTTACCGGCTCCTGATTATCTGGTCCGACGGGTTTGGGGTGACTTTTGCACGAGCCAGATATCCACCGATGGGATCAGGGTATATGGATTGAGCGGATCGTCAGCCGTGGAGGTCGGAGAGAGCTTTGCCATTGGCCCGAATGCCAAAGCCAATCGTGCACCGATGATACGAACCCACAACGTCCTGCAGGCCTGGAGTATTCCCGAGGAAGGCAAAATACTTTGGGAATGCGGTGGGGTAAATCAATCCAGTGCGCCCGAGCTCAAAGGCGCATTGTTCCTCGGAACTCCCATCCCAATCCGCTCGGAACTGCTTGTACTAGCTGAACTCAACGGCGAGGTCTATCTGGTCTCCTTGGCCCCCGCGACCGGGGCACTGAATTGGAAACAGCCGTTGGTCGCCAACCAAGGCACCACCATCGCTCTTGACCCTCAAAGAAGGGTGTTCGGATTGAGCCCGAGCATTGACGGCTCCTTGGTAATCTGCCCAACTTTATCGGGGTATTTGGTCGCCTACGACCTGAATCGACGCGAACTGGCCTGGAGCAAAAGCTATCCGCTAAACCCAAGTCTCATGCCGGGTGCTGCCTTCAATATCGTGGGAGGGATGGACTTAAGAGAAACCGATCCGATGATGTCACGACCCTTGGACACCACGGTGATCGTGCATGACGGAGTCAGTGTCTTCGCACCCTCGAATGGAACAACGGTCTACGGCATATCGAATGCCGACGGTACTGAGCTTTGGCAAGTCAGCCATGAAGAGAGCTCGATGTTCCGATACGTCTCAGGTATCTGGAATCAACTCGTTGTATTGGCTTATGCACAAGAGATCGTGGGGGTGGACTTGCGCACCGGCCAACAGGCCTGGGAACCCATTCGGATGCCCAACGGCTCGCACATCGTCGGCAAATCTATCCGATCGGATTCCAAGTTAATCGTTCCTATTTCGAGCCAGCAACTCGTCGAGATTGATTTGCTGCAAGGTTCGATCGTTTCGGAAACACGATGCGAAAAAGCGTTGGGGAATCTGGCCGTCGTCGGCAATCAAATCCTGAGCGCAAGCCCATTTGAATTGACCAGCTATTCCATACGAGATCGTTTTCAGATTGAGCTCATCGAGGAACTAAAACGATCTCCAGGAACAGCTTCGGTTCTCCAAAAAGAAGGGGAGCTGGCCCTCGCGTCGGGTGATGTCGATGCATCGCTGAACAAGCTCCAGCAGGCGCTGAAAATGTCTCCGGAAGACTGGGATATCCGGCGTTCGTTGATCAAGGCTCTGACGCTCGCCTTGCGCCTTGATTTCGATAAACACATCGATAAAGTTCAAGAGTTTGAATCGATCACCAACGAATTGGACCAACCCACTTATTTGCGAGTGGTGATTCATGGACTAGAGAAACGCGAGAGATGGAGCGAAGCACTGGAGAAGATGCTCGAGTTAAGCGATACGCGGCTGATTCGCCGAATAGACCAAATGATGGATGGGAGCAGCATTGAGGCCAACTCTCGCTGGACAATCCACGAAGATGCTTGGATCGCTTCTCATATCGCCCGCATCGCTCAGAGGATTCCCGAGTCGGATTGGCCGAGTCTTAAGCCCAAGATCCAGCAGAGGCTAGCGCCGGATCCCAAGCAGGATCTATCCATCATGCGTCTGAGATTACAACACTTCGATGGACTACCTTTCACCCAGGAGGCCCGGCTAAGCTACTCCAAGTCGCTGGGAAATCGCAGCATGGTCGATGCAGAGTATCTGCTCTCGAGCCCATCGATCAAGCAAAACGATGACAACTTCTTTGAAGAAGACATTCGCAAAGCCAAGGCAACCTTGTACCTCAAAGGAGAACGGCCGATGAAAGCCTGGCTGGAACTCCAAAAAGACAACTCTGCCTTCTTGAAAATCGCCAACGAATTGAGCGGAAAGAACGCACCTGGGGTCCTGAGGTACGATGATCCAAAGGCAATGGTCATTCGCTTCCAAGAGCGAGAAGCCTCAGATCCCAACAACCACCAATGGCCGCAAGGCAAAATCGAGGTCAAGTCAAGCTTCGCAGAACCCAATGCGGTTGGCCAGTTCCAAAGTGGCTATGAAGGGTCGAATCTTTGTCAAATCGGAAACATCGTTGGAGATTCTTTCCAGGGGTGGCAAGCCTACTTTAACAACGGTCTTCTGCATTTGATCCAACCAAAAACCGGGGAAGAAGTCCAATACCTACTGGATGTCGCAAGGCAAGATCGACAGACCGTACCTCGAATCCATGCGATCAACAGCATTCTGATTATCGAGCTCAAAGATCAAATCATCGCTTTGGATCTGTTCCATGCGAATCTTAGCCAACAGGACGGACAACTCTGGAATGCCAACTTTGCTAAAGAAATAACCGAGCCACAGATCCCTGGACGGGGCCGCTCGAACGCTATCGAACGGAACTCATGGGGTTTAGTTATCCAGAAAAAAGGATTTCGAGTTATCGATGTTTCTCGCTGGGGGGTCGTCATCCAATCTGATAATGAACTCGTGAGCATCCACCCACTGCTTGGCACCAGGCAATGGAGCGTTCAAGGTTTCCGCAACGCATCCTTAGTGAACAAAGGAGGATTCCTGTACGCATTTGAACCTTCAAATCCAACCAACATATTGAAAATCGATCCCCGCGATGGCCTAGTTACCCAAGAGATCAAAACCGACCAAGAAGGTTGGACACCCCTGATGACCATTGCCGACCGCTGGCTGCTTCAGCCAGTTCGCCAGAACGGAGCGGACCAAACAAGCCGAATGAAACTGAGACTTATCGAGCCAGCCACCGGCGAAGTCATCCTCAGTGCTGATCATACCGTCGACACACGTCTTGCTATCGCTGGAGATGTAGGCATCGTCGCTCTTCGGACCGATGGGTCGATGACCTATTGGAATGCAAGAAAGGGAACCGAATCAAAAGTCGATGCCGAGGCCGAAGGCAAGTTTAGCAGCATCAGCGCACAAGTCTTTGGGGATCTTGCGCTGATCCTGCCTTACGCGGGATCCATGGAGTTGGACAATGTCCAAGTATCCCCGCCGCTCCGCACCGACCCCACCGTCGCAGCCTGTGCCGGGAAACTCTTTGCGATCCGACTTGACGATGGATCTTTGGCCTGGGAAAAAGCTCAGCGGGTCAAGCATTTCCTGTTTCCATTGAGCCAGAGCCGCGAGTCTCCCGCAGCGGTTTTCCTGCGTCGATTGACC
>CAILTZ010000319.1 GCA_903837255.1 uncultured Pirellula sp.
GCCACGATCAGCGTTTTGGGGATCAAGTCGCATGTCCAGCCTTTGTCCTTTTGCTTTCCCTTCTTGTCGGTCTCTAGGATGCGCGTCGGTTCGGCTTTCCATCCATCGGCGGAGATCGCGTAGCAATCGTCCTGCATCGCTGCCGACCAGTAGTCCATCAGGTGCTGGTAGATGTCGTAAGAATTGAGAATGGATAATTGAGAATGGAGAATTGCTGACCCGTCGTTGGGGCGGTAATGGTCCAGAAGGGTCTCCGATAGCGTCGCGATCATCTGCTTAGGATGAAAGCCGGGCTTGAGTCCCTTGAGCGTCTTGGACGTCTTCCCACGCCAAGCAGCAAAGTGGTTGTTCATTCCATCGATAAATGCCGTAAACTCGGGGTGCTCGTAGATGGTCTTTTTGATGGCGGACTTGTCGACCTTGAGGTCGAGGTATCCCTTGCGGTTCTTCTTGAACAGCGATTGCTGGAGTTTGGGGCACACTGCCCAGTAGCGATCGAGGGCTTGGAAGTCCGCTTCGGGGATACCGCCCAAGAGGTGGCCGGCGATGTCTTGTAAGTCTTCGGCTTGCTGGCTGTCGATGTAGCGAGGCAAGTTCAAGTTGAAATCGTTCTTTTCGATTTCCTCGAGTGGCACCATCCGGGAGTAACGCGGCAGCTCGGACTGCTTGTTGAACACGTCGACGATCTTGTGGATGTCCTGATCGCGCAGCCGGTTCTTTGGCCCATCCTTCATGTAGCCCGAGCTCGCGTCGATCATGAAGATCCCTTTGCGAGCCTGTGCGTACTCCTTGTCGATCACCACGATACAAGCCGGGATACCCGTGCCGTAGAACAAGTTCGCTGGCAGACCGATGATTCCCTTGATGTAGCCTTTGCGGATCAGATTGCGACGGATGTCGGCTTCGGCGTTCCCTCGAAACAGCACCCCGTGCGGAAGAATACAAGCCCCTTTGCCCGTGGACTTGAGCGAACGGACGATGTGGAGCAGGTAGGCATAGTCTCCTTGTTTGCCAGGAGGCACACCGAAGCCTGAGAAACGATCGAAGGAATCGTTATTGGGATCTAGGCCCGTGCTCCAGCGTTTGTCGGAGAACGGAGGATTGGCGACCACGAAGTCGAACTGCTTGAGCGAGTCCCCTTCTTTGAATTTCGGATCGGTAAGCGTGTTGCCTTGGACGATCGATGCCGTCGGGGTGTTGTGCAGGATCATGTTCATCCGGGCCAGTACCGCGGTGGCCGAGTCTTTTTCCTGCCCGTAGAGCGTCACCGGAGTCGGAGCCTCGTGCGCGACTTTTAGGAGCAACGAGCCCGAGCCGCAGGTCGGATCGCTCACGGTCGTGTTGGCACTGGTTTTGGTTGTCGAGATACCGATGATCCGGGCCATGATCAGGCTGACTTCGGCAGGCGTTAGGAATTGGCCTTTGCTCTTGCCGCTTTCGACCGCGAAGTGCCGCATGAGGTATTCGTAAGCATCCCCGAGGATATCGTCCCCATCGGCTCGGTTCTTGGAGAAGTCCAGTGCTGGGTTTTCGAAGATCGCGATCAGGTTCGTGAGGCGATCGACCATTTCCTTGCCCGAACCGAGCTTCGAGGGATCGTTGAAGTCGGGCATGTCCGACAATTGGTTCGCGCTAGCCAGTGGGGCGACGATCTTTTTGTTAATCTGGTCACCGATATCGGTTTTGCCTTTGAGGGCGACCATATCTTTAAAGCTTGCACCATCAGGAATTTTGATCGGAGCGAACGGTTGGCCGGCGTACTTATCGCTGACGTATTTGATGAACAGCAGGACCAGCACGTAGTCTTTGTACTGGCTAGCGTCCATGCCACCGCGGAGTTCATCGCAGCTAGACCAGAGGGAAGAGTAGAGCTCGGATTTCTTCAATGCCATGCGGACGTGTTCCTTGGTATGTGCGTTACTTGGTGACCTTGATCGGGCGAGCGGTCTTTTTCAAAAACGCATCTAGGTCACTTCGTTTAAATAGTCGATATCCGTTCGCTGGATTGCGATGCATCGGAATCTCACCGCGAGCAGCCCATTTGCGGATCGTGTTGTGGTGGACGCCGAGGTATTCGGCCGCCTCTGCGGTGTGCATGTATTGCGTCAATTTGGTCATGGTGTTGGCCTCGTTACGTTAAGGGCGAAATTCGCCAGACGAGAAGCCTAACACACCCTACACGGCTTGAACATCACCCCGCCATTATTGGCCAATTCTGGCAACCGGCTCGAAACAATGGGAATCCCAGCCGAATTGTCGCCAGACCACGCTTGAGCTGTTGCGAATTTCCTGGCTTCATGTGTGTTAACGCCAAACGAAAAGATCCTTAGCGACGCGTTCCGCACGATGGAGCAGGGAAAAGACGCTCGATTCGGCAAGACCCAGCGGGGGCGACTTCACGCTGGCCAGCCGCAAGTGGAACGCAGCCGCCTGCGGCGGGCGCGTTGGGTTTTGGACTGGATTGACGGCGGACGTTGTTGACGTAGGGGGCAAGCAGTTGGATTGAAGTCCAAATAACTTTTGAGGTCTTATATCGAAAGCGCAGAGGAATTTTATCAAAAACCTCCCAACACAATGGCCTAGCATTCGGGGCATCGATCCGACCCGCATTATCCAAGGTAGATCGGCGTCAGTACGCACTCTTGGGTGTCAAGCTCTGAACACCAACCCTCGAAAACCGCGTTGTGGATCAGGATCTCCCGAACCTCCCTGCCGGTCTCAAAGATATCGCCTAGCAAAACATACTGATCGACTTTCCTGCGACCAAGCAGATCGATGGCGTTGACCAAATAATCGTTCGACTCGTGGATATCTGACAAAATCCCTATCTTCATGCTCGCCTGCTCCAAGCCATCAGATTTCGATGGACTACCTGCGGCGACAAAAACTCTTGCTCGAGCCTACCGAGCCTTTCTCCTAACAATCGACGGTACAACGTTGACTCTTGTGGATCGAGCCCCTCTGGGACCTTGGAATCGGCTCGAATCGGCTCTGCCACCGCTGAGTCCCGATGAGAGTCAAAGGTCTCTGAATCCATCAGCATCGATTCCAAATGAGCTGCGGCCAGCCGAGCCTTGGCCAAAAACTGCAAGCCCCACGTATCGATATCTCCCCAATAACCGACCTGCTTGTCGGCAAGCCAATCGGCTTGGGTCCAGCTCAAATCGAAACCAGACCCAAGCACCGCAATCGTCCCTTCCAACGGGCACAACTGGTGCTGCGAAGTTTCGTTCTCAACGATCAATAGACGTCGACCTGGCAAGGGTTTCTTGGCCAAATCCGAAGACTTGATCCGAACCTTTTCAAACGGCAATAGACCTCCATCCAAATCGATGACCAAGAGCCAATGCTCTGATTCCTGAGCCGCGCCGAGAAAGGTTTCCAGTCCCAACCGGCTGGCTTCTCCATCATAGCGAGCATCCAGCAGAGCTTCGATCAAGGATCCATTCCTCTCGAAGAACTTGGTGTCGATCCCCTCGAGTGACAACGTCCTAAGTGGACGACCCTTGGCACAGCCTGGCTCTATGGCCAACGCCAACTTAGTAGCTTGTACGACCTCTTGGGTCGCTTTGGATACCCAAAGCGATCGTCTGCGCACAAGGAGCGAATGAAAAACCGCATCGGACTCTTGGACGATCTGTCCCATGTTCCGAAACTCAGCGCGAATACCTGCGTCGGATATCCCTTCGATCCATTCGGAGGGCTTGCTCAGCCGCCAAGCAACAGGCACGCTCACCGGCTGGCTCGCATGCCGAGAAACGACATCCTCCCATAGGACTTGGCCAACAGCGATATTTCTCCATGCATCGAGGTGGCGTTTCACGGCGTCTAGCTCGTCTCGGATCTTGCGAGAACTGGGCTTGCCGATCCAGAGGGTGACCGGCCAAGCCCCTGAGAAGCACAGGAGTCGCGATTCTCGACAGGCTGCGTTCTCCCATTGCCTGCGTAGTTTGCTTCTGAGTTCGGCGGGCGATTTCATTGACTTCGCGCGATTTCCTCGAGCTTCTCCCAAGAGATCGATGCCAGGCTGGCTTCTTTGCCAGGCCTCTGCACGCAGACCACTTTGCGGGTATGTTTCTTGAGCAATCCGATCTCCTTGTTCGGGGTGACAAAGATCGGATGCAGGCTGAAGATCCGAAGAGCTTCAATGATTCGGCTCGCTGCCGATGGTGAACTTTTCGAAAAGGCTTCGTCCAACACCACCGTACCGTAAAGAGGCTTGGTCGCTGCCGGTGGACACAGGGCATAACTGAGCGAGGCTGTCAGGATGTGGCTTGCCATCAACTCTTTCTCTCCACCGCTACCGCTTTGCGAGCCGGTGCGAGGGGGGGATCGATCGCCGGTCTTTCGATCCACCTCGACGACAAAGAATTGCAACCTAAACCGTGGATCCAATAGGGCCTTGGATCCCTGCAATCGTCTGTTCTGGCCTGCCTCGCGCAGAATCGCTACCATCTCCTGAAGTGCCTTGAAGTGGCTCTCGCCACCGTCATCTTTCAGAGCCGCATGCCTAACTCTCTGCATGGCGATGTTGAGCGACCTCAACCGTTCGTCCTTCATGCGCTGTGGCAAGAGTTGTAAATAGCGTCCGGAACGAAAGTCGACTTTGACCAACGTATGATTCAGTTCCGCAATCCGCTCCTCGATGGCATCGACCTCTTCGTCGATGCTGGCCAGCAACTGCGTGACCCCTTGGTCGCTCGACCGGTTCAAATACTCCAGGAACCTGGTCCGTTTTTCGGGCAACGCCTCCTCGGTCAAGACCCGAAGCCGCTCCAAGTAGAAGGGGACCTCTTCGATGTTCGAGCCGACCTCGACCAACGCGCCGGTATCGACTCTTTTGGCGATCTCCATCTTGCGCACAAGCTGTTGCTCGAAATCTGCCTCGCGGACGAGTTGCTCGTCTAGCTGCGACTCGATTTCCTTGGCCAATCGTCGTTCGTATTCGATGAGCCGCTGGGCTGCAACGTCGGCTTCGACCTTCAGGTGCTTGGCGGCCAGCAATTCTTCTTCCTCCTTGAGCCCAGCACCAGACCGATTGCGAGCATCCTCGCATTGCTGATCGGCCGAAGTTCGCTTGTCGCTGTAGACGGCGATCTCGGCTCGCTGATCGCTCATCGCTTGACGGAGCGCTTCGAGCTTCGCATTCTCCTTCTCATAGTCTGCTTTTGCTTGACTGGCGTTGGACTTCGGATCGAGCAATCCTTCGAGCCGTTGCATGGATCGCTGCATCTCCGACTCAGCCTTGGGCAGATCGATCGTCGAGAATTCCAAACCCAGCAGGGCTTCGATAACGCGCAAGGTCTCTTCGAGTTGCTTGAGCTTTTGCTGCGATTTCTGTACGGTCTTCTTTCCTTCGTCGGCCAATCGAGTCGCATCGAGGCATTGCTTGGCCAGTGAATCGAGCTGATCCTTGTTGTCAAAACCGGTCATCCAGTCTTGATCGAGCCTGCGTTGGTCTTGCTTTTCGAATTTGCCATGCTTGCCAGAGATCATGCCTTCGAGAGTCAATCCATGCTCCGTGCTTTTGAGCGCCTCTGCCGATCGCACGCAATGCAAATCTCGTGATGAGAGTAGCAGCATGGCTGCGTCCTTCAACGCATGGGGCTTGATGTTGAGCTTTTTGACGTAACCGTCCTCGAACAAATGGATCTGCTTGGAGCTCGACTCGGCCGACACAAGCCGCACGTGCAGACGGTTGTCTCGATCGTTGACCCATCGCAAGGCTTCCTTGATACGCTCCTCGGGGACCAAGATCCGGAGCCGTTCGGAACCCAGTGCCCTTTCGATCGCTCCTCGCCAGTTCGATTCGGTCGCTTTGACCTCGATCAACTCGGCCAAGAAGGGGAGGTCCGAGTCGCGAAGCGAGATCTGCTGGGCAAGTTCCGACCGGAAGTCTTGGAAGTGGGGTGGGATGTTCGAACCAGGTCGCTGCTTGACCTTGCGGATCGCCTCGGTCAACTCCTCGACGAGTTGCTGATGCCCGCTTTGCAGCGACATCGCCTGTAGGGTTGCTGACTCCTGAGCTTGGTAATCGGCACTGAGTGTTTGTTGTCGCTTTTGAAGCTCCTTTTGATTGGCTCGGAGGTTGTTCTCATCGAGCGAGTCATTCAATCCGAAACGGGCGACCATTTGGCAATATAGAGCCGCCTGTTTCTTGCGCTCCTCGACAAGCTTGCGTTGGGCGGCGATGGTGTTTTCCAATTCACCGATGATGTTTCCACCGAGTTCCAAGTAGCGCTCGCGCAATGAGTCGACTTTTGCACCTGCAAGGGTTGCCTTTTGCTCCAGATCTAAAAGCGCACTTTGGCTCTGCTCGATCTGTGCGGTCAGACGCTGCGATTCCTGAGCCCATTTCTCTTGGCTGATCCGAGCAAACCAGATCGGAAGTACACGCTTGAGTATCTGGAGCTTCTGAGTCTTTCGCTGCGACTTGAGCAACCGATCGTGTTCCTCCTGGACCGGGAGCAAGGACTCCTGTTGTCGCTGAGCCAATTGCAACTCGGCATGGATGTCCGAGAGATTGTCGAATTCAGAAGCAACCTCTAACGCTCGGTCGAACGCAGAGCGGTCATCGAGTACTAGCTCGCGAAAGATCTCGTCGATGCTGTTGAGCTGCTTGAGCCCCGCGGCGCGATTCAGCAGTGTGAAGGCGTTTTCGCTGACATCAAAGAACTTGCGAATCCGCTCTAAATAACTCCTTTTGCTCTCGAAGAATCGCAGGTTGGCAGTCTCTCGACCCATTTTGAGCAGATCCCGAACCCCATCCTCATGGAGCATCCTGAGCCAAGCGTCAAAGCTCTGATCGGGGGCCATCGAAAAGACCCAACGCCGCTTCAAATCATCAGCCGCATTGCCAGTCCCCTCGGTCCAGAAGATTCCAGCAAGCTTGACCTGCTGCTTGCCACCGACATACGTCGCGCAGATGCCGCTGATCGTCTTGCCCGGTCGAGCCACTTCCTGCCGTCCGTCGGCACCATCGCCACCGAGCACTCCCCGCACGTATTCGATCAGCGTTCGGTCGCTTTCGTGCCCACCGGTGGATGCCAAGTTGTAGCGAGGTTGTGCTACCAAGAGAGTCATCAACGCATCGACCAACGTCGTTTTGCCGCTACCGGTCGGACCGATGATGGCTGTCCCGCGAGGATCAAACTCGGCGCGGTGCATCCCGCGAAAAGGTCCCCAGTTGTAGACCTCCAATCGACTCAAGACAAACGAAGTTTCTGCCTGCGCCGTGGGCATCGCCTCGATGTCGTCGCGATCGACTGGGCCGGAGTCGCTGTCCTGAGGTTTAGTGCGCTGAGCCATCACTCATCTCCTTCGGTCGATGTAGAACCCTTTTTCTCGGCCAGCACTGCGAGCAATGCCGAGAGGGATTCTGGATTTGCAAGGTGAGCGATCAAAGGGCGAATGAGGATCTCCTGCTGGGCATCAACTTCCGAAACGATCCCGTGTGTTTTGAGTTGATCGAGCAAGTGCAACAATCGGTTCTCGTTCTTGGCATCGCTTCCGGAGTCTCCAAAGTAGGTCAAAAACATCGGCAGCAGTTCGTCGACCGAGAGCTTTGCTGCCGATTGCCCAACACCATACTCTTGTTCATGCATGGCGAAGGCTTGCCTGAGAATCGCGACGAGCAAAGACTGTTCGAGCGTCAAACGCTGCTTGCGGACCAAGGGGTGGTTCCAAGCCTCCTCGTCCGAGGCGCTTGATGCATCCGGCTTGGCGACCACCAGAAACGCTACCCCGCGATGGGAGTCGACTCGGAGTGCCAGGTCCAGGGTTTCGAGGGTCTTATTGATCGCCTCGATCTGCACGCTGACGCTGCGGAAAAGGTCATGCCTCTGGGATTCTTCGATGAAACCTTGTCTGAGCAACTCCAGGACAGCAACTTTGAGTTCGCGCGGTGTTGCGCTCGAGGGCTCCGTTTGGATTGGTTCAACGCTGTTTTCAAACGAGGTCGTTTGCTCCTGATCGGGAGGCTCGTTTTGGGGATCTTGGGCCATGCGATCAAAGATGTTGCTCATTCCAAACTCTCTACCTTCAGGTCCTGGACATCGGCACTTGCCAATTCAACCCAAGGCACTTCGAATCGTGTGTCTCCTTCTAGCGGATCATGCACGTCGAGGCATTGGGCTCCTTGGCCGAGCTCCAGTCCTGCTTGTCGAGCCATGGCCAACCAAAACGCAAGTGTCTCAAGATCGTGTGTCGGAGGGATGGCCTTGGCCAATTGAGCGATCGTAAGTTTTTCCCCGGTTTGCTGAAGTGTTTCGAGGGTCCTTCGAAACAGTTCTTCGCGGTCCATGGCGCGATAAGCCCGCCAGAACTCGTCCCCCATCGATGCAGGGTCGGCTTGAAACTCATCGAGCTCCAAATCGGACTCTTGCTTGCCCTCGATCTGTTTGGGGAGCAAGCGTTCGATCAGCGGCAGATTCCCGGCACTGATCGCCTGTGGAGGCAAGGGGCTGTCGGAGCGCCGCAGTTTTTGCGACTGCCAATCGAGCTCCAAGGCGATCTGAAAAATATCTTGGAGCAATGCACCTACGCGCAGCTGTTCGTTGGCGAGTCCCGATTTGAGGAAGCCTCGTACATCGCGCTCACTGTGCGATCGAGCTTGGATCACTCGCTCGGACTCATGGACCAGCCTCGAGACGAGTTGCTTGAGCTCTGCCCTCTGCTTTCTCGATAGGGCCTTGTCGGTATTGCCATTCTCCAGAATCGATCGAATCCGGGACTTCATCTCTTGGAGTTCGGAGGATTTTACAAGCTGAGCATAGAAGCTCTCGAAGACTTGGCCCTCGATGGTTTGGACCAATTGCTCGTGGCCGTTGAGGAGCTCATCGACGATTTGGCCTCGGTTCTGATTCTCCGAGATGATGCGTTGGCGCAACTGCCGGTCGGCTTCGCGGTAGGAGTCCTCGACGCGTCGAAAGTCGGCCTGCAAACTCATGGCCAATTGATATACCTCTCGGATCCCCTCTTCGGCTTTCTTGCCGTCGAGCACATCGAAGATGCCGGCTTGGACCGCTTTGAGTTCCTCGGCAAGCAGGTTCATCCGTGCTTGGATAGCGCGTTCTCGGTCGTTCTGGCTGCGGCTCAGTTGAATCTCGAGCAGCTCGATGGCACGCTGGACGGTCCCGAGCCTCGAGGCCGTCGAGGTCATCGTCTGGTCCTCGAGCGAATCGAGGAACAGCAGGGCCCTTTGGAATGCGTCGGTCGCAAGAATCTTGCCGTCGCGCTCGACGATCAGCCCGCGTTTGATCCACTGGCGAATCTCCCTGCGGGCTGCCAGGGGATGATCATCCCCGAGGTCGAACTCCGAGTCGTTGGCATAATCCGCAAAGACGGCGGCCAAGCGTTCGACGGCATCCTCAAAGACCACGCCGCTTGGACTCGATTCGATCAAGCTCTTGAGGCTCGCAAGGATCAATGGACCTTTGGGAGAAGCCAGCAGCGACCAAGCTGGGTGATTGCGTCGCAGCGAGATGTACTTCGATACTGTTTCTCTCGCCATGGGATTCGATGGGGTGGTGGGCTGTTCCCTCAGGGTTCGATCAATTTTTTGCTACCAACAGGTTTATACGGACTGGGTCGAGTTTCAACAGATCGCCGGAGTCAATTCGCTGATTTTCCGAAGTTTCATCCAAAACCAGGGAGGATTTGGGGTTATTCCCAGCGTTCGTTCCGCCCCCGCTTTTTCTCGCCCGTGAGCTTTTTGTCCGAGAGCCGGCGACGGCGAGCCCCGGCACTGGGCTTGGTCTCCTTGCGTACCACGACCGGTTTAAGGGCTTCGAGCACCAAACCGCGCAGCAAATCGCGACATGCTTGCAAGTTCCTGGGTTGTTCCCGATGGACTTGGCAATGGATCTTCAACAAACCCTCATCGGTGATCCGCGAAGCGGCCAGTGCCTGCAAGCGAGTCAGCGTCGTAGGGTAGAGCGCCTGGGTCTGGTTCAAATCCCAGATCAAGGTCGCCTTGGTGTTGACTTTATTGACATTCTGTCCCCCTGGCCCGCCGCTTCGGGAATAAACCGCTTGCAGTTCGCTGGCGGGAATCGTTAAATAGTGAGTGACGATGAGGTCTTCCATGGTGGTGCTTTAATAAGGTAATGGGTCATGCGTGAGTTGGCGACAAGTTCCGACCGATTTTTCAGCCGCAAACCATGGAAAGCTACCCAAAGAGCTTGCCGATGGGTCCTGGCCTTTTGGATCATTCACCTGGGGTGCCTGGACCTAGGTTTCGGACAAGAAAAGAAATCCACGCAAAATGGTGAGGCTCTATCCCTCGAGGCTCGATCAGCTCAGGGGCTTTCGCTCTGGACACGGTCCAAAGGTCAAGACTGGCCCCGCATGCTTGGGGTTCACTACGATTCGAAAAGTCCCGAAACCGGGATTCTCACCCAGTGGCCCAAAGAGGGTCTAAAGGTCGTTTGGTCGCAAAAAACTGGTACAGGCTACGGCAACGGCGTGGCGGCTTTGGGCCGATGGTTCCAGTTCGATCGATTCGGAAACTCCGAGCGGCTCAGTTGCTATGAGGCTCAGACGGGCAAATTCCTTTGGAAGTGGGAAGCCAGCGTCGTGTATCAGGACGCTTATGGATACAACGACGGGCCGCGTTGTAGCCCTTTGGTCGACGGCCGCAACGTGTACGTCTACGGCGTGGCTGGCAAGCTGGCGTGCATCGACATCGAAACCGGCAAAGAGGTCTGGCAAAAGAATATCAACAGCGAGTACGGCGTGGTCCCAAACTTTTTCGGGGTCGGTGCCAGCCCCATCGTCTACAACGATCTGCTGATTGTCATGGTCGGGGGGAGTCCCAAGCGAAGTTTTTTTTCAGGCTCTCCGACGATCAACGATATGCCTAGTGCCAAACCCGATGGCACCGGCATGGTGGCGTTGGACAAAAGGACCGGCAAGGAGGTCTACCGCGTTGGGAATTACCTAGCTAGTTATTCGGCTCCGATCATCGCCAAGCTATCCGGTGAGGATTCCGGTGAGGATTACTGCGTGAGCTTGATGCGAGAGGGGCTGTTGGTTTTCCGCGCCAAGGATGGAACGGGGGAAAAGTTTTTTCCTTTCCGAGCTGCGATGCTCGAAAGCGTTAACGCCGCTAGTCCGCTGGTCTTTGGCAACAAGATCTTCATCTCGGAGGCTTACGAAATCGGCAGTGCCCTGCTGGAGTTTACCGGTTCGGAGCTCAAGCTCCTGTGGCGGGATACCGAAGGCCGCCAAAACCAGTTGATGCGTACCCACTGGACCACCCCGCTTTTGCACCAGAACCGGCTGTATTCGAGCAGTGGCCGAAATTCACCCGACACGGATATTCGCTGCATCGAACTTCAGGGCGCACAAGCACCCAAGCTGGTTTGGAGCAAACGGAATCGAGATCGCGGGACCGGGCTGATCGTCGATGGGCATTGGCTGTGGCTAGGAGAGTTTGGCAAAGTGCACCTGTTGAAACTCGGATCGATGGAGCATGAGCTGCTCGCCGAAATGGATCTGCAGATGACAACCCTTGAGAACTCCAAGGAACCCATGGTAAATCCGCCGAGTTGGGCACCACCGGTTTTATCGCACGGACTATTATTTGTGCGGGGCGCCGATCGCGTCATTTGCTTGGAACTGATCCCTGAATCAAACTGATTGGCATCACCATGTGGCATTCTACTGTCAGTCTTTCGCGCCGCAGGGTTTTGCAAACCGGGTTGCTCTCGGCTGCGAGCGTTCCTCTCGGCGCCCAAGCTTTGGCTCAGCAGACGGCTCTGTCTGCATCGCTCCAGGTCTTGCCCGAGCCGCTAGCCAACGAGGATTTGGTCGCATATGTCCATCGCATCGCCGGCGGCTGGGACATCGGTTTGTATCGCCGGGTGCTCGGTGCTGCGAACGAATACAAAGAGGGTGACGAAATCATCGGGGTCTGTGCCAAGACCCCTGCCGAGCGAACCTTGGCGCGGCGATTGCTCGAGCAAACCACTCTGGGTCAGATCGATTCACATCCACCTTTCGAGGACCGGATGCTTGAGGTCGTACGAGGCGGCCAACGTTCGATTCAGACCAAGCAGATACAGTGTTGGACGCTCGGGCAGTTAAAAACCTTTTTGCTCGAGCAAAGCGAATCGGAAGTCCATGCGATTCGGCCCGGTCTTTCGAGCGATTCGATCGCTTGCGTCGTGAAACTCATGAGCAACCAGGAGCTTACCGAGACAGGGCGCAAGGTTTTTAATCCCCTAGGTGGCTCGCAGCTAGGGGCCCGAGGCTACATGGGGGCCCGCATCCAGCCAAATTCACCGACCGATCATCCGGACGATATCCGCTGGCAAGTCTTCAACGCGTTCGCTTTTGCTGTAGGCGATGTTCTTGTAGGAACGAACCCCGTTTCTAGCGAACCGGAGTCGGTGGCGTTGGTCGAAGCGACGCTCAAAGATGTTTTGGACACGTTCAAAATCAGCGACACGATCCCTCACTGCGTCCTGGCTCATATCGACATCCAAGCCCAGCTCGAGCGCACACAGGCCGGCTCGACGGCGCTTTGGTTTCAGAGCATCGCCGGTTCGGATGCAGCCAACGGCACGTTTGATGTGACTCTCGACAAGATGCTGCGTCACGCCCAGGACAAGACCGGCAAGTTTGGATTGTATTTCGAGACTGGCCAAGGGGCGGATTTCACCAACGGCCATGGGTTCGGGACCGACATGCTCGTGCACGAGTCTCGCAAGTACGGGTTGGCCAGGAGTCTGAGCCAGGTCTTGAGCCAGTCCAAGCAGCAGCGGGGCGAAAGCTCGGACGCTTGGGTCCACCTCAACGACGTTGCGGGTTTCATTGGCCCAGAGGTTTTCCGCAACCGCGAGCAACTCGTGCGATGCTGTTTAGAGGACATCGTCATGGGCAAGCTCCATGGTCTGATGATCGGCTTGGACGTGTGCACGACGCTGCATATGGATGTGTCGCTCGATGATCTCGGGTGGTGCATCGATCAGATCATGCCGGCCAACCCCGGCTACTTGATGGCCTTGCCCACCCGCATCGACCCCATGCTTGGGTATCTGACGACCGGATATCATGACCACGTGCATATTCGCGAAAAGTTTGGGTATCGGGTCAACGATGCGATGTGGGAATTCTTTAAAGAGCTTGGTGTGATCGACCGGCAGGGCAAGCCCACGGAGCATTTTGGGGATCCGAGCTGGGTGTATCTGGCGTATTGCCGTCGGCGCTCGGATGATCGAGCCCAGCAGGTGATACTCGCTGAGGCCCAAGACAGGATCGCTCAGGTGCGCCAGCGGGGCGTGTTTATTTCTCAGGGGCATGGCCAGCAAGTCTCGAGGTTGGATCGGGATTTGGATGAGCACATCCATCGAATTTACGACGATGCCAAGAAGTGCATTTGGGCCGAGCTTCCCGAGGATTTTGAGGGGACGATCCCGGGCGGGGTCCAAGTCCGCACGCTATCGGTCGATCGCAACGACTACATCTTGCATCCGGTTTCCGGAGAGACGCTCTGTGCCGAGACGATTGATGGGCTAGAGAAGCTCAGAGACGAACATGGGGAAAAGTATGACACGCTGATTGTAGTTTCCGATGGGCTCAACGCGCTTGCGAATACCTCTGGAGATCAAGCCCGGGAGTTGATCGAGCACTTGCGAAGCGAGCTTGGTTCCGACGGTCGGCGTGTGGCTCCCGAGGTTTTCGTCATTCGATCCGGACGGGTACGGGCCGGATATCGGCTTGGCGAAACGATGTTTCGAGATAGGTCGGGTCGCTTACAGATTCTGCATATTGTCGGAGAGCGGCCCGGGAGTGGTCATCGGACGTTATCGATTTACATCACCAGTGCAGACGGGAGCGATTGGACAGAGTCATCGAAGGTCGATCACAACATCACCAAGGTTGTCTCTGGGATTGCGCATACGGCGCTGTTGCCTGGTCTGGGAGCCCAATCGGCCTCGCGGATTCTGCGAGGGCTTGTTGGGTAATTGAGCCCGGTCGGTTTAAGCCCTGGACAGGCGGCACATGGTGGAGGTTCGGACTGGGCTAAATTCCTCAGGATTGACAGATAGTACGGCAACCCCGAAAAAATGTTCAGGTTTTCCCTAAAAAAACCGTTAAGTGTCTCTACGCGTTTCGTCGGTTAACC
>CAILTZ010000320.1 GCA_903837255.1 uncultured Pirellula sp.
TAGGGACCCTGAATCTAGAACCCTAAAACCCTTTCCCTGAGCTCTGAGGCCTGGTTGCGCAGGCTAGTGAACTCAGCGGTGCACATCTGGGGGGACCAGCCGTACCGCACGGGCGACGAGTCGCGCAACAACTGGCTGGTGGCTCTGCTGGTCTTCGGAATCGGACTTAGCCTCGGCGGCACCACTGGCTATGCGATCAATCCCGCGAGGGATCTCATTCCAAGACTCGTGCATGAGATCTTGCCTATCGCTGGAAAAGGAAGCGGCCAATGGGATTACGCTTGGGTTCCCGTCGCCGGTCCGATCGCCGGTGCGGTCCTGGCAGCGCTGACTTATAAACTTTTGCTCGGGGGCTGAACCTTGGGCCGCAAGACTGGCTCTATCTCGAAGCAAGTGTTTTCGAGTACGAGATCTCCTGAATAAACTATCTAACTTTGAAATTACAAACCCGATGAATGCACGGCAATTGGAAAAGCTAGGGGTGCCTATCGAATGCGTGCCGGCTGCGATCACCGCAATCCAGGACGTGATTCGCGAGAAGGGTGTTCGTGGAAAAAACGTGAAGGAGACCATTGCCTCTCTTGTGGAGAATCCCCACGCATTTTTGGGCGATGAGTATTGGGGAGCGTTCGCGCAAAACATGATCGAGGTTACGAGCGAGTTAGAAGCTGTTCCGGCCGAGCCTATCCCCTATCCGACCTGGGGTACCGACATCGACGAGGCGGCCCACAACCAGATGCGGACTGCTTGTCAGCTCCCGGTGGCTCGTGCCGGTGCGATGATGCCCGATGCGCACCTGGGGTATGGTCTGCCGATCGGTGGCGTTCTGGCGGTTGAAAACGCCGTGATTCCTTACGCCGTGGGGGTCGACATCGCTTGCCGAATGAAACTCTCTATTCTGGACATCGAGCCTGGGGAATTGACCAAGAACCCGAGCCGTTTCGAAACTGCATTGCAACGCGGTACGCGATTCGGAATGGGGGTGGCTTATGACACGCCGCAGGATCACCCGGTGATGGATCAGGACTGGAGCGTTACGCGGACGACTCGCGAGAAGAAGGACACGGCCCGCAAACAGCTTGGAACCAGCGGCTCGGGGAACCACTTTGTCGAGTTCGGTACGCTCAAATTGAGCCAGATGGATAAGAACTTGGGCTTGGCTCCTGGGGTTTATACGGCATTGCTTAGTCATTCCGGTAGCCGGGGGACCGGTGCGAGTGTTTGTTCGGTTTACAGCAACATCGCTCGAGCTCAGCTACCTAAAAGCTTGTCGACTCGGTTCGGGTACCTTGGGTGGCTGTCGCTCGATAGCGAAGCTGGCCAGGAGTACTGGAACGCGATGAATCTCATGGGGGATTATGCTGCGGCCAACCACGACGTGATCCATCGGTTGGTATCGAAGTACTTGGGCGGTCGAATCATTGCTGGGGTTGAGAACCACCACAACTTTGCTTGGAAGGAAATCCACGATGGCATGGAGCTTGTGGTGCATCGCAAGGGGGCAACGCCGGCGGGTAAGGGGGTACTGGGAGTGATCCCAGGCTCGATGGCCACACCGGGCTTTGTGGTACGCGGCAAGGGGAATGCGGCGAGTCTGGAGTCGGCATCGCATGGAGCAGGGCGGCGTATGAGCCGCACAGCGGCCAAGCAGCAGTACACATGGAACGCTGTTCGCAACACGTTGAGCGATCAAGGGGTCCGCGTGATATCGGCCGGAGCGGATGAAGCCCCTGGAGCTTACAAGGACATCCATTCGGTGATGGCAGCCCAGAGCGATTTGGTCGAAGTGATTGGCCAATTCGATCCGAAGATCGTCAAGATGTGCGAGGACGGCAGCCCGGCGGAGGATTAGTTAGGGCAAAAAAATGGGAGGGCAAAAAAATGGGGGACTTAGAGAGTGGTGAAGCTCAAGGGAACTTGGAAAGTAGATTGGTCTGAAACCAGTAGGCTACGTGTTTCTGGGCTGTTTATTTTTTTGCCCACCCATTTTTTTGCCATTTAATTTTTTTGCCTATACGTTTTTCCATTGGCGGTCGGCGGCGCTTGCTAGGACCGCGTCGCAGACTCGCTGGGTTTCCAGGGCATCTTTGAAGGTCGGGTGGGCCGGTTCGCCGGTGTCGAGGCTCTTGAGGAAGTCGGCGACTTGGTGGGTAAACGAGTGTTCGTAGCCGATCTGCAGGCCTGGGACCCACCAGTTGCCCATGTAGGGTTGGTTGCCGTCTGAGACGTGGACACTGCGCCAACCTCGGACGACCGAGTCGTCGTTGTAATCGAAGTATTTCAGGCGGTGCAGATCGTGCAGATCCCAAGCGATGCTGGCGTTCTCGCCGTTGATCTCAAGGGTGTAGAGGGCCTTGTGACCACGAGCATAGCGGGTCGACTCGAAGAGCCCTAGGGAGCCGTTTTGGAAGTGGCAGAAGAACGAGCAAGCGTCATCGATATTCACTGGGGACTTTTTGCCGGTCTCGACGTGGGTGCGTTCTTTGACGAACGTTTCGGTCATGGCGCACAGGTCGTTGATCGAGCCGTTGATCCACAGGGCCGTATCGATGCAGTGGGCGAGCAAGTCGCCTGTTACACCGCTACCGGCGGCTTCGGCATCGAGCCTCCAGGTTGCCGCACCACCTTGGGGAACATCCGCGTTGATGGTCCAGTCTTGGAGGAAGTTTGCGCGGTAGTGGAAGATCCGTCCGAGTTTGCCCGAATCGACGATCTGCTTGGCGAGCGTCACGGCCGGGACGCGTCGGTAGTTGTACCAGACCATGTTCGCAACACCGGCTTTTTCTACTGCAGCGACCATTTCGAGGCCTTCGGCAGTGTTCATTGCCAACGGCTTTTCGCAGAGGATCATCTTGCCGGCTTTGGCCGCCTCGATGGCGATCTCTTTGTGCAAATTGTTCGGGGTGCAGATGTCGATCGCGTCGATATCGGAACGCTTGAGCAGTTGCCGCCAATCGGTTTCGATTGATTCATAGCCCCAGTTAACTGCAAATGATTTTGCTTTCTCAGCATTTCGAGCGCAGAGAGCTTTCAAGACAGGCTTGTGGGAGCTTTGGAAGAAGCGGCTAGCTTGGAGGTATGCATTCGAGTGGGCTTTGCCCATGAATCCGTAGCCGATCATACCGATGCGAAGTTCTTTCATTGCGATTCCTTTTTGAAGTTTTTTGGTTGTGGAGTATGGAGAGGGGTTCGCTAAGCCTTGGTGCTGGAGTTCCAGCCGTGGGCTTCGCGAACGGCGATCATCGTCGAGAGGATCGTGTTCCAAGTGTTAGGGTCTTCGAGTGTTTTGTTTGGGAACATGCAACCGTCCCAGCAGATGTGCTTGATGCCGCGAGAAGCGGCGTCTTGGAGCCAGTATCCAGAGCACTTGACGATATCGAGTTTGCCGTTGGGGTCATCGGCGCGGCAGTGTTTACCGGTCTTGTCGTGGGAGCCTGCTCCGTGGACATGGCCATCGTTTTGGGCGACGTGGAAGTCGATGGTCCAGGGCCGGAGTTTGTCGGTCATGATCTTGTACTTTTCGTAGAACTCTTCATGCGAGTGGTTCTCATGCAGCAGCGCGTATTCTGGAGCGTTGTAGCCCAGCAGGTAGAGGTAGGTATGAGCCAGGTCGGCTTGGAAACCCAAGGCATCTGGCATACCGACACCTTCGAGCACATCGAGCATATCGCGCCAGGAGTGCATACCGGCCCAGCAGATTTCGCCTTCGGCGGCGAGCCTTTGGCCGTTGTCCTGGGCGATTTTCGCAGCTTTTTTGAATGTATCGACGATGCGAGCCGTGTTGGCTTTGGTGTTTGATCGCCACTTTTCGACACCGAACTCGGCGCTATCGACTCGGATCACGCCGTACTTGCGAATGCCGTGGTCTTCGAAGATACGAGCGATACGGCAAGCCATCTCGACGGCCGAGAGGAACTTGTTTTGTTGATCGTCGTCACCCATGGCCGAATCGCCAACGGTGCCGGGCCAAACCGGCGCTACCAGAGATCCGACTGAGAAACCGTAGCTAGCGATTTGATCAGCGATCGAGCGGATCTGAGCATCGCTAGCGTTTGGGTCGGTGTGTGGTAGGAACAGGAAGTAATCGATGCCTTCGAATTTTTGGCCGTTGACGTTCGCAGCGGCGGTCAGTTCGAGCATTCTTTGCAATGAAATCGGTGGCTCTTGATCGGGGCCATCCCCTTTGCCGACGAGGCCGGGCCACATGGCATTGTGGAGTTTGGGAAGTTGGTTCATGAGGATTCCTTGCGACTGAAAAAAGAGGTAGTTGTTTGTAGGCTGGGGCTGCCGATTTGGGTGGCTAGCGGTGATTTTGCCAGGCGCCGTTGGCGGGCA
>CAILTZ010000321.1 GCA_903837255.1 uncultured Pirellula sp.
TAGCTGTAGCTCATCACCCGGGCCGTCGATGCATCGAGGAGTCGCAGCAGTTCGGATGCTTCGGCGGCATTATTTGGAGGGCCGAAAACATTGGAAATGTAATGGATCAGATCCGGACGATGGAACGAGGGCAGGTGCACGTTGGAATCGGTGTAGGAGAGCCAAAAGTCTCGCCAGTCGGGTACATCGATCCCCTCATTGCTGTAGCCTTTGAGGAGTCCCTGGTCTCCCACCCCTGATACTCCGACGATTCCTCCGTTGGTGGCCATGAAGTCAGGGTGCTGGAGGTAATCGTAGTTAGGGAGCAATGCCGGTGGGATCTTCGGCTTGCTGGTCGGGATCCTCATGAGGTTGCGGCCATCGATGTTTCCAAAGCCCAATTGGCTCGGGTTTGTCTCAAGTCCGATCGCTGCATTGTTGAACGCCGCACCATTGATCATGCATCGATAACCTTGGTACTGCTGAGTGCCTGGCTCATAAAAGAAGAACAGGTTCCGGAGCCCTTGGTTGTTGGGAAGCGCCATCCAATCGCCGAGTTCACCCGAAAAATTTTCGATTCGCGTGGAGCTGGGATTGCGCCACTTGCCCTCTAGCTTTCCCTTGATACTTGAAAGATCGACCACGACCGAGTAGTCGTAATCGTAGGCGACACTCTGGGGGTAGTTACCCGGCATGTTGCCTGGCATGTTCCCATCGATGTTCGGATCGGCAACCGAGTCGTTGGGAGAACGCACGAAGCCAACATACTTGACGATCCGAAACGAGAGTCCGGCAAGGGGGCCTTCTAGGACCGTCAGGACCCGACCGTTGTAAGCTCCCTCGATGGGGCTGAGTTGGTAGGAGGGGTACCCACCCGCGAGGTTACTTGGATTGCGAGGATCGAGCGAGACTTTCAAGAGTTCGATTCCTGTGCCTCCTACGGGCGTGAGCTTGCGGCACCACTTGTCCTGAAAGGTATCGATGCCTGCACCATAGAAGCGATGTCCAAACTGGACGCGAATGCCATTAGGATCGTAGATATCATCCAAGAGTGAATGCATGTGGAACGCACTCTTTTGATCTCGCGTACCTCGAACCGCCAGCTTCATGACCTCGCTGGCCATCCCTTTGACCGAGGCGTTCGACTGATTGGCTCGGATCCGCATGGCCTGAGCTCCGGCCCGCGAGGAACTCGCAGAGACCACCCAGGTAACCGCCAGCAGCGAGAATAGCGCGAGCATCCCCAAGGCCAACAGCAGGATCAGCCCTCGTCGTTGACGCTTGCTGGATGACTTGCGCGTGGTTGTCGACTTGTGCATGGTTGTTTCCTCTCTCGCGAGTGTTGTTTGGAGAGTGGCGTCTGGTTTGGATGGATTTCTAAAAGGTACCGAAGGAATCTTACGCAGTGTTTAACGCAATTCTATCTGTCGCTCGTAAACTTGGACTACATCCTTCAATATCACCGCTTGGGTTTCATAACTACTAACGGGAGGAGGTAATGTCGGGATCGTTTGACCTTTTTCCAATAGGTCATTGATCTCTCCTTCGGTCCAATCCCAAGGCTTACCGGCAACTCGCAGTGTCAGTGGATAGCTATCTCCGTTGACGGCAACGACCCTATACCAACGGTGAACTTGGCGAGAAACCTGCGTAACGTTTGTGTTGTTCGCGGGCCTGGGGAGCAAATCCCGCATCGCGAATCGAGACATCATCAACCAATCCCCGGCCTTGATCTTTGAATCCATGGCCGCGTAACCATTGACTGTGATGTTGAAGGTTCCCGAGTTCATCGCATCTGTCGAGATATCGGTTACCTTGACCACTCGTTCGCCTGCAGGAATGTTCAAGACCTGTGCAGGA
>CAILTZ010000322.1 GCA_903837255.1 uncultured Pirellula sp.
AGCAGCAGCAAGGGTTGCGGCAATTCTTCTGTTGGTAGGAGGTTGCGGGAGCAAGGGTGGTTATCTCTTGAACCGGAAATCTCAAAATGGAGCTTCTGGGAAAAGCTCAGACAACACCTCAAATGGAGGCAATGCCGGTTCTATCACCTTAAACCTTCCTGCATCCGACACGCAAATTAGCCAAAAAGCCGATCTGCCTTCGAGCAATCCAGCCAACGAAGCCTTGGCAGCTTATAACCTTGCAGGTGGATCGAAGGGGATTTTGAACTCGTCAAACAAACATGGACCCAGCTCGAAGCCGCCCAAAAACTAGGCCCCCAAGAGTCGATCCTCCTGTCTAAACTCGATGAAATCCAAAAGTCTTGGGAAAATGAACTCAAACGCCAAGAACAAGACAAGTCGAAAAATAACCCCCAAGTTCGAATCCTGACAACTAAAGGGGAAATCGTTGTCGAACTCTTCGAGGACGATGCCCCAGAAACCGTAGCCAATTTCATGTACCTGGTCGAACAAGGCTACTACAACCGAAAACCCTTCTTTTTCGTCAAAGAACACCTCCTGGCCCAAACCGGCTGCGAAAAAGGGGATGGCAAAGGAAGCGCCGGTTATGGGGTAAAACCCGAAGCCGACCTCCCCACCCGACGCAACCACTTTCGAGGCTCGCTGGCCATGCCCGTCGGAAATATCTCCGACCCTTCCCAAGGCTCCTTGAGCTTTGCCGGAAGCCAATTCTATTTCTCGTTCGTGCCCCTGCCACTGGCCGACGAACGAAACGCAGTTTTCGGCCGCGTCATCTCGGGAATCGAAACCATCGGACTTTTCAAAATCGTCGACATGACCGATGAAGAAACCCGAAAAGACCACAGCCTCCGAATCGATACCATCATTCGAACCGAAGTCATCCGCAAACGGGACCACGATTACCGTCCCAACCCCGTCATCGGTCGACTCCCTCGCTAATCCCCAAAAGCATGCTCGCGGGCGTCCCCCGAAATCCTATCCCAGGGAACCCTTGACCCACCCAGCTTTTTGTTATATTCTCGCTCTCGCTCAGGAATTGCAATCGTCGCGGATGTGGCGGAATTGGCAGACGCGCTAGACTCAGGATCTAGTGGCCTAATACATATGGCCGTGGAGGTTCGACCCCTCTCATCCGCATTCCTAGAAACCCGCTTTAGTCCGCTCGCCGCTCTTTGAAATGCCAAAAGACTTCCTCGCAGGTGTGCAGCCCGAATACGACGTTGTAGTGATCGGCTCTGGCTTGGCAGGGATGACCTCCGCGAATATCCTCGGACGCGCCGGACACCGTGTCCTGCTGCTCGAACAGCACTACAAATTCGGCGGACTGGCCACCTGGTTCAAACGTCCCGGCGGCCATACCTTCGATATCTCCCTGCACGGATTCCCCTACGGAATGCTCAAAAGCTGCAGGCGGTATTGGAACGACGAAATCTCCTCCAACATCGTCCAACTCAAAAACATCCGGTTCGATAACCCGATGTTCTCCCTGACGACCACCTACAACCGCGAGGATTTCACTGCTCTCCTGGAATCCCGCTTCGGGATCCCTCGCGAATCGATCACTCAATTCTTCGACACCGCTCGAGGTATGAACTTCTACGACGATCAGTCGATGACCACCCGGGAACTGTTTAACAAGTTTTTCCCAGGTCGCGAAGACATCGCCAGACTCCTGATGGAACCCATCACCTACGCCAACGGCTCGACCCTCGAAGACCCCGCAATCACCTACGGTATCGTCTTCTCGAACTTCATGGCCAAAGGTGTCTTCATCTACGAAGGTGGCACCGATGATCTTGTCAGCAAGATGCAAGCCGAAATGACCAGGAACGGCGTCGACTCCCGAATCAAATGCGATGTATCGAAAATCCTCGTGGAAAACGACAAAATCCGCGGCGTCGAAGTAAACGGGCAACAGATCCGTTGCCGCGCTGTGGTGAGCAACTCAAACCTCCGCTCGACAATCTTCCAACTCGTCGGCCAAGAAAAATTCGATCCGAAGTTCATTCAAGAAGCCCAAGCTGTTCGACTCAATAACAGCAGCACCCAAGTCTACATGGCTATCAAACCCGGTGTCGAAATCCCTGAATCGACCGGCGATCTACTCTTCTGCTCCACTGCAGATGCATTCCGAACCGACCTGCTCTTGGATCGTAACATCACCTCACGCACGTTTAGCTTCTACTACCCTCGCACCCGACCCGATGGCAAACAACGCCACGCTATCGTCTCTAGCACCAACGCCAACTGGAGCGATTGGGCTGAACTCGACGAACAAGCTTACAAGGAAAGCAAAAAAGAACTCGTAGAGACAACGCTCGATGCTTTGGAAAAATACGTTCCAAACTGCCGCGAAAAAGTCGAGTGGGCCGAAGCTGCCACGCCACGCACCTTCCACCACTACACCAAACATGTCTCAGGCGCAAGCTTCGGAACCAAATTCGAAGGCCTCGCTGTCTCTCGAGCACTGCCCCAGCAAATCCAAGGCCTCTATCACGCAGGGAGTGTCGGAATCATCATGTCCGGTTGGCTAGGTGCTATCAACTACGGTGTGATCGTGTCCAACGAAGTCGACCAAATGCTCTCCAAGTCAGCCCTTCCAACCCCTATCTGACTCACCTACCAACAAACTGCAACCAAGCAATGATCACACGCAGGCGCGCACGCGAAATCGTCCTCCAACTACTCTTCGAGGAAGATCTTCATCCAACCCGCGATGATCAAATTGCCAAAGAGTTCCTCGCCAAACGTCTGCATCACCACCAAGCCCTCGTCGCCTTCGCCCAATCACTCATCGATGGCGTACGAGAAAATCGACCTCAAATCGATAAACTCCTCTCCAAACACTCAGCCAACTGGGCCATCAAACGTATGGCTACCATCGACCGAAACGTCCTGAGAATCGCTGCCTATGAAATGCTCCACGGCGATACCCCCGGCCGAGTTGCAATCAACGAAGCAATCGACATCGCCAGACGCTACGGCGGTCTCC
>CAILTZ010000323.1 GCA_903837255.1 uncultured Pirellula sp.
CCTTGCTGGGCGCATTCCACGTCGAAACCCCGCTGCCGGCTGGAATTACCAACGACAAGGTATTTGCTCATTTCATCACAAACTACTTCCCTGCCAATACGGGGCTGATAGGACTCATGCTCGCGGCAATCCTTGCCGCGACAATGTCAACCCTGTCGAGCTCTTTGTCCGCGTCTGCGTCGTCTGCCTTCAGCGACCTGTGGTTGACGAGCCTGCGTCACGAACCGACCGAGGCCTCCAAAATGTGGTTTACTCGCCTGGCGACCCTGGTTTTCGGGGTCATCCAGATCGCAATCGGTATATGGGCGAGCACCTTTTCCGACAGCGTCGTGAACAACGCGTTGACGATCGCCGGATTCTCCTCGGGAGTACTGCTCGGTTGGTTCTTCCTGGGCTTATTCCAACCCCATGTAGGCCAGCCCGCAGCGATCGCCGGAGGAACCCTGGGACTGTGCGCTCTTCTTTGGATTCAATTCATCTTGAACCGACACGCTATCCAGATCGCTTTCCCATGGTTCCCTTGCATCGGCTCGCTGGTCACGTTCGCTTGCGCACACTACCTTTCGTATCTGCCGCTGTTCAAACATCAAACAACATGACAAAGTTCTTTCTTTCTAAAATGCTCGCCAGCTGGACCCTCCTCGCGGTGTGTTTGCAGTCATTCGGCCAGGACTCTCTTCGAGCCCCCCCGGATCGTATCGGGTCGTTTGACACGCAGGTCCAAAGGTTGGTCGAACAATCGATCGCGGAGAAAAAGATGCCCGGATGCATCGTCGCGGTCGGCAATCGCGACGGAGTGTTCTACCAAAAGGCCTACGGCAATCGCTCTCTCGATCCAGTGGCACCTATGACCCTCGATACGGTCTTCGATATGGCATCGATTACCAAACCCGTCGCGACGGCAACCTCCATCATGCAACTGATCGAACGCGGCGAGTTGCGACTAAAGGACAAGGTATCGAGCTACTTTCCCGAGTTTGCGACCAATGAAAAAGAACCGATCACCGTTGAACACTTGCTTTTGCACACCAGCGGTCTGATCCCAGACAATCCTCTAGCCGACTATCTCAGCGGTCCCGACACAGCCTGGGAAAAGATACTCGGACTGAGTCTCTCGGCACCGATCGCAACGGCGTTCAAGTACTCGGATGTCAATTTCATCGTCCTTGGAAAAATCGTCGAAAAGATCTCTGGAAAAAGTCTGGATGCCTACACTCGAGAAAACATTTTCGAGCCACTAGGGATGAAGGAAACAGGGTATCTACCCAATGAATCGCTTCGATCTCGCTGTGCTCCTACCGAGAAAAGGGACGGGAACTGGATCCAGGGTCAAGTCCACGACCCAAGGGCCTATCATCTCGGCGGCGTTGCAGGCCACGCAGGGCTTTTTTCGACGACACACGATCTTTCGCTCTACGCGATATCCATGCTTCGGACTATCCATGGACCTGCCTCCCGAGAAATACTTTCTCCGGCTACCCTGGATAAAATGACACGAGGTTATCTC
>CAILTZ010000324.1 GCA_903837255.1 uncultured Pirellula sp.
CAGAAAGCAGGGGAGCTCGAAGGGGTTTAATTCGCACCAATACAGCGGCAGCATCTCGATTGTGCCGACGCCCAAGAAGGAGGATCTACCTGGGCTCTCTGAACGCGTAGCACGCAACATGCGAGCCGACGCTTTGGTGCAAGCCAAGCTACCTGCAAGGACCGGTCAGGCACCTAAGGCGATCCCAGAGCGGGTAGGTGAGCCTAGTCTCATCGAGCACGTTGTCTACATCATCAAAGAGAATCGGACATTTGACCAAGTCTTTGGGGACATCGGTCGGGGGAACGCAGACCCGGAGCTGTGCATCTTTGGCAAAGAGATCACGCCGAATCAGCACAAGCTCGTCGACGAGTTCGTCTTGCTCGACAACACCTATTGCTGCGGGATTCTCAGTGCAGACGGACACCAATGGAGTACGACCGCAATGGCGACGGACTATCTGGAAAAAAGCTTCGCTGGATTTCCCAGAAGCTATCCCGATGGAATGGAGGAGAGCGATATCGACGCGCTGGCTTATTCGCCCGCCGGGTTTATCTGGGACAACGCCCTCAAGCATGGGATTCGAATCCGAAACTACGGCGAGTTCATGATGCCGCGCGTTCGATGGAAGGACAAGAATCGCGGCGGAGCGGTCGATTTTCTGAGTTGCTACAAAACCTGGAAGGGGATCGAAGATTTAGTAATCTTTGAATCCACGCCTGGGATTGATAGCATCAAGGATTTTTCGCCGACCGGTTACGTCGGTTGGAACATGTCAGTGCCCGACCAAGTCCGAGCGGACTTTATCCTCAAGGAGCTCGCGGAGTTTGAAAAGCAGGGGAGTTACCCTCAGTTGACGATCATCTGCTTGCCCAACGATCACACCAGCGGAACCTCGAAGAACTGTCCGACCCCAGCGGCTTGCATGGCCGACGGGGACTTGGCCATGGGGCGGATCATCGAGGGTTTGAGTCGGTCGAAGTTCTGGAGCAAGATGGCGATTTTCGCGATCGAGGACGATCCTCAGGCCGGATGGGATCACGTCAGTGGATATCGAACGACTGCCTATGTCGTGAGCCCTTATGCAAAACGCGGCACGCTGGTTAGCACCCAGTACAACACGACCAGTATCCTGCGTACCATCGGGCAGATTTTGGGAATGCCTCCGATGAACCAATTCGACGGGAGTGCCACTGCGATGTCCGATTGCTTTCAAGATACCGCGGACTTGAAACCTTTTGTTGCCTTGCCATCGAACGTACCATTGGATCAGATGAATCCAGGTTCGGTGGCAACGCTCGATCCGTTGCTCAAGCAACTCGCGGAATGGTCCGAGGAGATGAATTTCGAGCAGGTCGATCGGGCACCTGAAGATCGCCTCAACCGAGTGCTCTGGCACGCGATGCGAGGCAGCCAGGTGCCTTATCCCGAGTGGGCTGTGGGCATTGATGCCGATGACGAGGTGCAGGAAGGCAAAGGGGCAAAGAAGAGAGCCCAGGATGGGCGTTAGAGCCTCATTAATGGTACTGCAAATAAAAAACCCTCGCGAGAGCGAGGGTTTTTATTTCTTCTAGGACTCGACGCTCAAGACTACTTCTTGCGTCGCCATTTGGCTAGAGCCCCACCGATGCTCAGCAGGCCAAAGACCGCGACTGAGGTTGGTTCGGGCACGGCGCCCCCGGAGCTCTGGCTAAACACAATGTCTAAGTTCGTGCCACCGTTGAGATTACCCGGCGGGCCATCGACGCCTGGAGTGGAGTTTGAGTGATCGAAATACAAGCGGTAGATTCCCGTACCGATGGTGCCTGTCCGGGTTGTTGCTGTGGTTCCAACCAAATCGGAGGCCAATGGGCTGTCGCCTACCTTCTCAAACCTATAAGTCCGAGTATTGCCTGCAATAGCTGGTGCTTTCGCATCAATCGCAAAGTCGAAGTTTCCAACGACGTCGAACTCCCAGTATCCACCATTGACCACCTTGTAGGTTTCGGATCCGGTGGAAGCCGATAGAAAACCTCCGTAGTAGGCATAGGTCGTCGAATAGAAGCTTAAGTTGTTTCGTCTGCCAAATGTTTCCACAACGCCCGTGTGGCCGGCACCGTAGTCGAATGCGTTGGCACCGCTGCCATTTAGAAAGACGTAAACGTTATTATTATCGGGAACGGGTGTCGCGTCGTAGGTCCCGAAGTATCCTTGGCTGTTGCCGTTCATGAACGCTTGTCCAGGACTCGGGGTAGGGCCCAAGTTGGGTCGAATAACCGCCGAAATCGTCGCTGCGGA
>CAILTZ010000325.1 GCA_903837255.1 uncultured Pirellula sp.
ATTTTGATCGAACGGCAAATCATCGGGTTTGGTCCATGGGATGGCTTTGTCGGCTCCGCAACTGATCAGCAGGAGCGTGGACATGGCACCGTCGGTAAATTCCCTGAGTTTTGGTCCGGGGCCTGTCACCTGAAAGGGTGCATTGGGTCCAGTGAACCGAACAACACGCGTCTTGGTGGCCCCGATCGGGTCGGCGGGGTCTCGGTAGATTTCGGGCATTTTCTGTAGGAGTTGCAAATTGTGAGGACTGTCCCAGGGCTCCTCCAATTTGAACATTTCGTACAGAGGTCGCTGGTCGAAGTAGGGGAGTAAATGGACTCGCCAGCTGAGCTTTGGTTTGTTGTTCTCATCGAAGTATGCCGGATTGTTCGCCATCGGGAGTTGCTTAAAAGCACTTTCGTAATTCAGAATACCTTGGCCGACATCGCGCAGTTTGTTTTTGCGAATATTCACAAGCTCTGGCGAGGCGGCCGTGGGCGTATTTTGGGTAGTGGATTGTTCAAAGCGCGAGGTGAGTTGGGCAAGATCTACGGCTTCCCCACCCCGTGGTGTCAGCAGCGCATAAAAATCAAACGGAGACACATCCGGTTTGAGCACGATAGGGTTGGCATTGGCACTGATTCCACAGATGAAATTTTCCCTCGGCTTTCCGAGAGATTCGATGGGTGCGTCGGGTTGGATCTGCAGATCATCCGGCTTGGTCCACACCGTCGCTTTGTCTTGGCCTGCGACTACCGCAAGCAGAGTGTTCTCGACCCCGTCGGTCAGGGTGTTGAACCTAGGTACTGTTTGATTACCAAAGACTAGGTTTTGACCGGTAGGTGTTTGAATCCGTGTCTTACCCTCTTCCTGGGACGACCCCGGCAGGTTGAACACTTCCGGCATGAACTTTACAAGAGCGATATTGTGAGGGCTATCCCAAGCTTCATCGAGTTGGAACTGAGCATACAAGGGTCCTTGGTCGAGGTAGGGTAGCAAGTGCACTCTCCATGAGAGTTGCGTCTTGCTCACAGGGATGAAACGTTTGGTTTGAGATTCAAAATTCATCCATGCGATGCCGATCGCCCGAAGCTTTTTCTTGATCGCATCAGGATCAGTACTCAGAGTGGCTGAGGACAGAACCGGTTCGTTCGACAAGCTTGAGCTGGTAGGTTTACGCAGCAGGAGATAGAGACCTGCGAGCAAGCCTACCGCCAGCGCTCCGCTTGCGACTGCCAGCAGGATTTTCGAGCGGTCTGATACCGTCGTTTGGCGTGCGGGCTTACTATTTGCCGGTTTGGAAACAATTTCGATCGGAGCAGTCGCGATCGACGGGACTCGGACCCCTTCTCCGCACTTGGGGCACGCAAGCGTCTTATTGGACTGCGATTCTTCCGCTACAAGTTTATGGCCGTTTGGGCATTCAAAGCGAATGGACATGGGGTTATCGCTATACAAGATTCTCTAGGGGGCGGAAGTCGTGGCTAAAAAATTACCATCGTGAGCAAACCGGACTTTTGACTGATATTGAACCGAATCGGTTTTGACAAAAGCGATCCACTCTCCTTTCACAAAATCAGCAATCCCAACTTTGCCGCCCATTCCGACGGCCAACCATTTTCCATTAGGATGAGATCGGGATGCTCGATTGGCATTTCTGGCAAGCGACCGTATCGAAGGGCTTCGAGAGCGGGATCACGGGGATGAAAAAGAGAGTTATCCATCGACGGTGCCGAAGATGGATGTAGTTGGTATTGGTCTTGCAAACAGGGCATGGAAAACTCCCGCTTGCAACGAACTTTGGTCGATTGCCCCAACCGAAAATCAACATCGTGCTTGCCCCTCACTCTTGTTTCCAAATCAGAGGATCGAAACCATCTGTGCTTATTTTATGTTGCTCACAGACAATGCCCAACGACAATTTTCCTGGGAGCTTTAAGCTTGCCAGTGCTACTGCACGATTGGTTTTACAGGTTTTTTGTCTTGAAAGACACACTGGCTGAACCAGTACAAGCTGCTGCTCCAGTGCTGAGGGTCATGTCCATGTCCGTCTACATGCCAAACGTGATCGATCTGATGCTTCTTTAAAAACTGATGAATGTTTTGGCTGATGCGGATCAATCCATCTTTGTTGCCACAGGAAATCCACAGCAGTTTTATTTTGTCTTTGGCGAGCTGAACGTCAGGGATGAGCTCCTGCACTGGTTTGGTGTTGGGGGCGGCAGAAAAGGGGCCGATCCAAGCGAAAGATTCAAGGTTCCCAAGGCCGAAATTGAAGGACTGACCACCTCCCATCGACAGGCCGGCGATGGCCCGTTTCTCTCGATCTACGTCGACAGAGTATTGTTTCTCGATCATGGGTATCAGATCCTCCAGGAGATCCTTCTCAAAGACCGCAAAGGCTGGTGCTGATGCCATCACATTGCCCTCGGCGCGATCGTTCTTCTGAGCCCGCCCGTTGGGCATGACAACGATCATCTCAACGGCTTTGCCATCGGCAATCAGGTTATCGAAAAGGGCAGCGGGATTGGCGAATTTCACCCATTCGGTTTCGTCACCCCCGATCCCGTGGAGCAAGTATAGAACCGGATACTTCTTGCTTGAGGAGTATCCCGGCGGAGTGTAGACATTCACTTTGCGGACCGTCCCAACGGTCTTGGACTCGTACTCGATGAGCTCCACTTTCCCATGCGGAATGTTCTCACGCGAGGTCTTGAATCCTTCGGGGGGAGCGGGATAAAAGGCGACGTCGTCGGGTCCAAGTTCGATCGGCCCCCCAAAGCCACCGCGACGCGGGCCCTGAGGATTTTCCTGGGCTATAGCATTTTGCGCCAGTCCAAGCCCAAGGGCCACTGCCCATATTGCCATCATCGCCGAGAGCCGGTGCAATCTACAAGTCATCATCGAACCCCTATCCACGTGGAATGGAAAGCGTATCTGAACAAGATTATGATCAAGAGTATGATAATGAAGACGGACCCAATAGAGTAACCCGATTCGCAGGACGGACTATAATTATCCACAACATGCGTGACGCATGGGTTTTTTTACCTTCCGGAAGATGTATCTGATGAAACGACCTGAAACCCTCGTTTTTTATATCGTTTGTTTGCTCTCTAGCACTGCGAATCTGCTGGCCCAGCAACCCGATTCGATCTACTACAACGGGTCGATCCTGACGATGGCTGGACCTGCACCGAGTTACTCCGATGCGTTGGCGATCCAAGGCGGAAAAATTGTTTTCGTCGGCAGTACAGATGCCGCCATGCAAATCAAAGGCAGGGAAACGAAACTGATCGATCTGGGCGGGAAAACCCTCCTGCCCGGATTCATCGATGCACACAGCCACTACATCAATTCACTCTTGGTGGCCAATCAGTGCAAGCTCTATGCTCCCCCGTCTGGTCCAGGCAACGATGTACCGAGCATCCTTGCGGAACTCAAGCAATACGCGTCGGAAAGAAAAATTCCCAAGGGCGAATTGATCATCGGTTACGGCTATGACGATACGGTCATGCCCAACGGACGGCTTCTGAATCGCGATGATCTGGATGAAGCGTTTCCGGACAACCCGGTTCGAATCGAACACGTATCGATGCATGGATGTGTTCTAAACACTCTAGCCCTAAAAAAGTACGGCATCAGCGCACAGACCAAAACACCACCCGGTGGTGTCATCGTCCGTAAGCCTGGGAGCGAGGAACCTTGGGGGCTGATCATGGAGACAGCTTATATTCCGGTCGTCGAGCAATCCGAGCCCATGTCAGCCGAGCAAGAAATCCAGTGGTCTCGCGCGGGACAACTGCTCTACGCCCAAGCTGGCGTTACCACTGCCCACGAGGGCGCCACCTACCTGCCTCAATTTCAAACGATCCACCGGGTGAGCCAAGCCGGTGGCAACATCATCGATATCGTCGCTTTTCCATTTATCAGCGAGGTCGATCGGGTTCTGGCCGAACATCCCCTCGATCAGTGGGGCAAATATCACAACCGATTCAAAGTCGGTGGAGTCAAGATC
>CAILTZ010000326.1 GCA_903837255.1 uncultured Pirellula sp.
GCTGAATGTCGCCGAAGGTGAGCTTGTCGATCTCTACGCAGGTGACGCGCGTTTGGCGAAAGGCGAAGTTCTATGTTTCGAGGGACGAATCTGTTTTCGAGTTGTCGAACTAATCGATCAGCGGACTTATCTCCCATGATGCACATTTCGGACCGAGCACCAAAGCAAATTTTACCGCCACGGACCAGTCCGATCCGTGTAGCGATGTTTCTGATCGCCATTGCGATGCTGAGTGGGGCCATGCGCTCTGCAGATGCGCAGTTACCTGCGGTGGCCGCAATCCAATCCGACCCCCTAGTTCGTCAAGCCATGGCAACGACACCTCTGCCCAAGCCCGCCTCGACTGGGTTGGCTCATGCAGAACAAAATGGACAAAATGCTCTGAAAAAACCTGCGGACAAACGGACATCAACGCAAAGTGTGCTGAGCACCATGTTCGCTTTGGGACTAGTCCTGTGCTTATTTCTTGGCGTCATGCTGTTGCTGCGGAGAGCGTTGCCCGATGCTTCTCGCAGAAAACTTCCCAAAGATGTCCTCGAAATCATCGGGACTTCGGAATGGTATCCCAAGCAACAACTGGTGCTTATGCGGTTTGGGAACAAGTTGCTGCTGGTCAATCAGCAACCCGGTGAGACCCGGGTGATCTCGGAAGTTGTCGATCCAAAAGAGGTCGAACGCATGATTGCATTATGCGAAAAGCCGCACCCACCGGGCGCGGCTTTTCCATCGTTTTCGTTTCCATCTCGGCGTATGAGCGAGCCGACGGCTATTGGTTAAACGCCTCTGGCGGAACTACCGATGCATCTCCGCGCGCTGAGATGAGCATCAGGACCCGCAGATCGATCGAACTGCTCATGAACTGGACCGAGGCATCTCCTAGACCACCGTGAGCACCGCCGGTGTGGAATGAATAAATCTCGCCTTGATTGGTGCAATTGATGCTGCATCGATTCGGGCTGCTAGCGGCGGTCGTCGAGGTGATGTTTGCAAACTGGGGAGGATTTGCTCCGGAGTTAAACCACGATCCATCGACGGCGATGTCATTGCCTTGGTGAGCCCAAGGTCCATTCATGTAGGCACCGGTCCCACCAGCGTACTCCTCGATTCGAGTGTTGCTGCTCCATCGAGCCGGTCTGGATGCGGCTTCGGAGATCGTTAAGGTGTTGCTGAGCCCGTCGGTAATCGCAGCCAGCTTGGTGAACTCATTGGTTGCCATCCCACCACGAACCCCAAAGTCACCTGGATACGGTGGGTTGTTTTGAGTGATGACATTCCAAACCGAACCACTTCCGTTCCAGTTCCCCCGGTTAACAGCCATGTAGTCGGTCACCGCTGGACGCCAATCTCCAGCCGTGCCAGCAAACCGGGTACGATCTGCCGATCCTAGCTTCGTGGTGTCGAGAAATCTTTCTCCCGGAGACGATGGGCACAAATACGACGCGATCGGGGTCGACGCGGTGGCTCTGTTTTGAGGGTGCCACCAATCTAGCTTGACGCTGTAGCCACCTGGAGAGCCTGCCGCCTGGGCATTAAACACATTGTTAGCTTCCATAAATGGAAGAATGATGGTCAAGAAGCACTGATTGGCGTAGTGACCATTCTGACTTCCGTCGAACCCATCCTTCCTGAACTCCACCAGTTGGGTTTGAACCGTGCCAGCCGCGGAACCGGTCCCACTTAAATTGATGCTCGAGGGGGGCAACTTCTTACGGGCTGACTCGAAATTGGCGATGGCCAAGCAGATCTGCCTCATGTTGTTGCTGCAACTCATCCGACGAGCAGCCTCCCGTGCAGCCTGAACGGCTGGTAAAAGAAGCCCAACCAAAACGCCTATAATGGCGATGACTACCAAGAGTTCGACCAGCGTAAAACCTCGACGCCTCAACCGCAATCCCTTGTCCGACCTAGCGTATGTCATAGCCGTCACTCCCGAAAAAATTCAACAATAATGAATGAAATCCTGCCTTCGACCCACGCGCTTGGTTCGATGCTCAGAAACCCGATTCGGTGCTAAGGCACCAGCCAAACCGGCCCTAATTTCACACGATTTTAACAATTTGAACAGCCCTCAGTATTTGTTTTTTTGATCCAGTTGCCCTCGCTTGTTGATCTGCGACGGAAACGGGTTGGAGCCGGATCTTCAAAAATGGCTGGTGAAATTAAAGTCGTTTTTTCGGGAATCTTGTGCCCATAGGCGAGGTTTTGACTGCTATTCCTGTTGAAATCAGAGGACTTTGCTCCGACAATAAAACGTTTGGACAAAGGCTCGACAAAAGCTCGAATTTGCGAGTGGCTCAAGAGTTGCGGTCATCAGGGTGCCAACTGCGGGATGGGGTTAGAATGCTCAAGCGACTTCGCCAACGATATCAGGACCGGGATTTGACAACCCTCGTCGGACAGCAAGAAGCCTCCGAAGGGTCCTCGAACCCCAACGCAAGCAATTCTGGGCCTAGGACCCTCAACGAGTTCGAACTCGATAATGAGCAAGAAGATGAGCAAGACGACGACGAAGAAGGCGAGGAGGATTTCGATCCCCCGAGCTCCTGGTTTGATCGCGATTCAGTAGCCTTCCTGGCCAGCGTCGGTGCCCATCTCTTGGTCATCGTAGCACTCGGCTCGATCACCATAGCGACCCAGCCCAAGCTTCTATCCTTGTTGCTCAACTCCGAGCCAATCGCAGAAGAGCTCGCACCCATCGATGTAGTCACCGACATCGCTTATTCGGACACTCCTTCTGACGAGTTTGGTGCCGATTCGATCGGCTCGGTGGACATGGCTCTCTCCAGCGCTCCGATCCTAGCCGACGTCTCGGCGGTCGAGGCAGTCGATCTGGATATCACAATTCCCGATGGCGACGTGAATGTAACATTTACCGTTGAAAAAGCAGTTGGTTTGACAGAATCCCCTAAGTCCGTTCGGGGCATGACCGGTGTAGGTTCCACGGGTACCGACGGCGCAGTGGACCGAGTGACTTATGAAATCCTTCAATCCCTCGAGGAACGCCCGACACTTGTGGTCTGGATTTTTGATAGTAGCATCTCGATGGTCAAGCGACGTCAAGAGATCAGCGATCGTTTTGAGCGAATCTATAAACAACTTGGGATTGTCCAGGCCGAAAAGGATAAACGCGAGGAGGCCGTGGAAGTCCCTCCACTTTTGACCTCGATCCTGTCGTTCGGTAGCCAGGTCGAGGTTCTGACCAAGCAGCCGACGGAGGATTTGAGCGAGATCCGATCTGCGATCGAGAAGATCGGAAACGAAGGTGGCGATGAGATGGTATTTCACGCCATCAAATCCGCCGTTGAGAAGTACAAATCCTACCGCGTTGCGAAAGGCAATAGCCCGGCTCGAAACGTGATGTTCCTGGTTGTCACCGACGAACGCGGAGACGATTTGCAATTGGCCGACGAGACCATCAAGGCTTGCCGATTCCAGACGATTCCATGCTACGTGTTGGGTGTTCCAGCACCCTTCGGTCGCGACAAAACCTTTATCAAGTTCGTTGAATTTGATCCAGCGTACGCACAGGTCGAGGATTGGGCTGAGGTCGACCAAGGCCCTGAGACACTCTATCCAGAACGCGTCAAACTCGGCTATCAGGACAGCTACATGGAGGAGCCCGTTTTGGATTCCGGCTTTGGACCGTATGCATTGTCAAAACTTTGCTACGAGACAGGCGGTATCTATTTCTCGATCCATCCGAACAGGAAACTCAACGCAAAAGTTGATCGTAAGGATACCGAAGCCTTCGCCTCGCAAATGTCCTACTTCTTCGATCCCGACACCATGGATCGCTACCGACCGGATTATCTCTCGGATGCCGAGTACATGACGCGAGTCAAGAAAAGTCCACTGCGGTATGCACTGATTAACGCTGCACAACTTTCGCGAGCCGGGACACTGTCCAAGCCTCGGATGGTATTTATCAAACGCGATGAGGCATCCTTCACCAAAGAACTCACCGACTCGCAACTGGAATCTGCTCGACTCTATCCAGAATTGTCAGAGATGTGCTCAATTCTCGGCGAAGGCGAAAAATTCCGCGGCAAGGAAACCTCGCCAAGGTGGTTAGCAAGTTTCGAGCTCTCCTACGGAACGGCCATGGCAGCCAAGATCCGCGCGGAATCCTACAACGCGATGCTCGCTAAAGCAAAACGCGGCATGAGCTTCACCAAACCAGAAAGCAACACCTGGAATTTGCGACCCAGCGATAAGGTCACCGTCGACAGTAAGCTTGAGAAGGAAGCCAAGCTCGCCAAGGAACTCTTGCAAAGTGTCGTCGAAAAACATACCGGTACGCCTTGGGGAATTCTCGCTGGACGCGAACTCGACAATCCAATCGGTTGGGAATGGGTTGAATCGATGACCGATCTGAATCCACCAGCGAGAAACAACGCAAACAGAAATCCTCCACCTCCAAATACTCCTCCGATGCCTGAAGACGAGAAAGCCAAGATGCTCAAAACCCCACCCCCGAAGCGTGCTATCAAGAAGGTTTGATGTGAGATCATGGAAGTCATTCAAAAACAAGTCCTCCGGGCCCTGCGTCGATTGTTCTTCCACTCCTGGCTCTTTTGGCTCAACTGGGCCTTGCTAGCCTGCTTTTCTATCTGCTTTGCCGGTTTACTGATTCCCAAGATCTGGCACATGGATTGGGAACCCTCGGTCCAACGCGATCGATGGACCTGGGGTTGGTGGATCGGAGCGGCGATCATCGCATTGATTGCAGCCACCTGGATCGCTTGGATCCGTCGGCCCTCTGTCCTCCAAGCCGCCGTGGAGATCGATCA
>CAILTZ010000327.1 GCA_903837255.1 uncultured Pirellula sp.
AAACGACGATATTGGGATGCTTGCGATCGGAAAGAGCCGAGTCTGTGTCTTGGGTACCGAATGCTTGTGGAGAAACAAGCAGCGTCCAGACCAGCCAGCCGGCTAGCGTTTTCAAGAATGTATTGGCTGACAAGACTGTATTGGCTGACGACAGAGTTTTGGTTGAATCGGGTGCGTTCATAAAATCCTGTGAGTCGTTATCCGTTGGAGTTGCTTTGAGGATCTAGAGTGAACAAGCCACCTTCGAGGACTTGGCCGTCGAGTCCACGAAGTTCCACCGTCAAGCGTTTGGATTTTGCATCGACTCGGACGGTACCGAACGATTGTCGCCCATCGCTTGGCGCCAGGGGCAGTTTGCTTCCGGCGGGTGGAGCGAATTGGAATTTGACTTCGGGACCAAAGGTTCCATCGAGGGGGTTGGGGCCGAAGGAGCCGGAGTGCAGGGGGCCGGCGACGAATTCCCAGAAGGGTAGAAAGCTGTTAGGGATCGCGGAGCGTTTGGGATCGTAGTAATGGGCTGCGGCGTAATGAACATCGGCTGTGAGCCACAGAGTGTTGACGATGTTGGCTTGTTTGAGGAATCCGAGCAAGTCGGCCATTTCAAGTTCTCGGCCCAGGGGTGCGCCTGGATCAGCGTTGGCGACAGCTTCGTAGAAGTTTTTTCCTTCCATGGAATCTCCGACGGCGATGGCAATCGGCATATCGCTGCAGATTACTTTCCAGACGGCGGTACTATTGCGGAGCGAATTTTTCAACCAAGCGAGTTGTTCGGGTCCGAGGATTGTCGACTGGGAATCGAGTTGCGGCTGGGTATTTGCTGAGTTCGGACCACGGTAGGTTCGTAGATCCAGCACAAAAAGATCGAGCAGTGGGCCTCGGGAAAATTTGCGATAGATCCGACGTTCGCCGGAGGCTTGGGGCATCAAAGGGGTGTATTCGAAGAAGGCTTGGCGGGCTCGCGAGGCGAGTTGCGAGCCGAATTCGGTGGCATCGTAATGATCCCGATCTTTTCGGGAGCGAAGCGATTGTTGGGGATACCAATTGTTGGTTGTTTCGTGGTCGTCCCATGAGGCGATGATTGGAACGGAGCGATGGAATGCTTGCACGTTGGAGTCGAGCAAGTTGTAGAGGTAGTTGCCACGGAAATCGTCCAGCGACGAAGCCGGTTTGGACTTGGCCGCCGTCGTTACGTTCTTCCAGACCGATCCGTCCTGGAGAGTCAGTTCTGCTGGAATCGGGTTGTCCGCATAGATCATGTCCCCGCTGTGAACGAAGAACTGCGGAGAGAGTTTCTCGATGGCCGAGTAGATCTTCATGCCACCCCAATCGAGGTTGATCCCGAAGCCTTGGCCGGCGGTATCACCGGACCATGCAAAGTAGACATCTTTTTGGCCGTCGTCGGGAGTGTGTAACTGACCGACGATGGGTTGGCTGGATCCTGCGGAGTTCTCGAAGGTGACTTGGTAGTGGATCATCGATCCCGATGGCAGACCTCGCAGGATGCATCGGCCCGTCCAATCGCAAAGTGCATCGGACGCCGGGCCTTGGATCCTGCGAGGGTTTTTGAAATTCGCGTCGGTGTCCCAATGGACGATCATCCGCGAGTCGACATCGGATCGGCCCCACACGACGGCCGAATCGAAGGTGACTTCGCCACTCATCACTCCATAGGTTTGCTTGGGCGCGTCGATCCAGTTGGCATGGACATTTTGCAAGTTCGCCAAGAGGGAACTCGATAGACCTGTGGCAGAGCAAGAGATAGCAAAATCGCGACGTGAGAGTTTTCGGTTCATCGGAGATGCTCCAAGGTGGTTTCAAATTTCGTTTTTTGTTTCGGCGGTCAGAACCTTTTTGTAATGCAAAGTTCTCCTGTAGGAAACCTTGGGATGATGAATCCTTAGTGAATGCCATGAATCTGGGGATTGGAATCTACAGAAGTTTTGGATTTTTAGTTGTAGTCGATGCAGCGATTTTCCAGTGCGCGTACCGTCCGCTAGGGCGGCCACCATTCGGCTTCACGCCGGTGGGGCCATGACTCATA
>CAILTZ010000328.1 GCA_903837255.1 uncultured Pirellula sp.
ATTCGACGCTTGGAGGTGCAAGGTAGTTTGGAGATACTCCGCTACCTACCATAGCGGGTGCTGCAAAGGGTGCTGCAGCGGGTGCTGAAGCAACCGAGTGATTCGCTGGCGATTGGGGCACGAAATAGCTCGGCGAGAGCCCTTGACCAACGATATAGTTTGGTGTGAGTTGGTCAGCGACATGGACTTGGGCGGATGCGACCGACGTTTGCAATTCAAGCAGGAGGCTAGTCGACAGAAGCGACAGGATACCTAGGAATTTGTTGACCGTTCGGGGTGGCAAGAAATTTCCTGTGGTTGGCTCAAGGTGTGGAAGGACATGGGAAATGCCAAGATTTCGATAGCGATGCATCATGAAGTTCCTTCTTCGTGACAGGGTCGTCCGATGGCGGGCGTCCGAGGGTCCTTGTGAGGCCTTTTTGGGGAAAAGCAGGTTTAGCAAGCCAACATCCATGAGGCTTTGGGCTTCGACCCCAGGTGACAAGGATCGGTAGCTCAAGTAGAGGTTCTTTTGTTCAAGGGTGGGAGGGTTTGGGCGATTATTCCCGAATGCCGTCACAATCGGCACGTTTGAACCAAGCGTTCTTTTTTTGGGAGTGGTTCTTGCTGATTCCGCCGTTGCTTCGAGCGGCAGTGCCCAGGCAAACACCGCTTTTCGTTCAATGCTGTCATTGGTTATTTATAAATAGTTGAAAATTATTTGACCAAATCGTTGACAGGAATTCCAGATTTTTAGAATGGGGAAGTAGAGCATTGGATTGGCGAGACAGATCGCCAAATTGGAATAGGTCGCACGGATCGGGAGGCTCCAGGTGGGGCGTTTTCGGTACGGGGCATGAGGGATGGATCCCGAGCGATGCTTGGTAAGAGCGTTCCTTGTGTATCGATAACCATTGTTGTTTTTGGTAAGGAGACCTGTGTCATGGCACGTCCCTCTCGTTCTAGCATGATTTCGCCGGACGATATCACGATCGCCCACATCACCACGCAGACGGCTCAGCAGATGTATTTGTTGGGCGAGGATTCTGGGACTGGCGAGGATTTTTCGCATCGCAAGGACTGGATCATTGACATCATGGCCCATCAGTCGTTGTTCATGGCGATTGATATTCTGCGGTTTGCGATCATGGACAATCACGTACATTTTTTGCTGCGCACTAGGCCGGATATTGTACGGGGATGGAGCGATCAGGAGGTGGCCAGGAATTACCTGCAGTTGTGTCCCAGGTACAATCGCAGGAGGAAGGTTGATGGCAAGTGGGTTTATGAGGCTCGGGAGCCGCGTCAGTGCGATATCGACGAGATTGTCAACGACAAGAGTAAGCTCAAGAAGATCCGGCAAAAGCTTAGTTCTTTGAGTTTTTGGATGCAGTTGCTTAAGCAAAAAGCGGCAAGGCGAGCGAACTTGGAGGTACAGAAGGAGGGGGAGACCAAGGGAGCGTTTTGGAAGGGTCGGTTCCACATGACCGTGATTCATTCACGGGAGTATTTGTTGGCGTGTGCGGTGTATATCGACTTGAATCCGTATCGAGCCAAGATGACCGATAGTCTTGAGGGGTACCAGTACACATCCGTATACATGCAGTTGGTCGAGGTCTTTGGCGGGATGTTAGAGAGGGGTGATTTGAGTCAGGCCGACTGTGGATCGCTTCGTCGGTTTCCCGAGTCGGTGATGTTAAGTCCGATTGAGTTTATCGAGCAGCAGGACCAGCAGTTGCCGGCGAGCGAGGCTTCGGCGAGTCAAGATTCGGAGAGTCAATTGGGAGTCGAGGAGAGTTCATCAGGAGATCCAGGGGGCCAGAAGCCGGCTGGCCGGTGCAGTGATACGGGTTTTTTGGAGATCACCGAGGAGCAGTATTTGGAGTTATTGACGTGGTGCCTTGAGCAGCGGGCAGCGGACCGAGAGGGACCCGTATCGGGGCTAGAGCATGCGGTGGTCACATCGTATGGGATGAGCAGTTGGACGTGGAATGATCGGCTAAGGCGTTTCAGCAAGTTGTGTAGGTATGAGGCGGGGGTATCGCGGAGGAAGTTGTTTGAGGGGATTTGTGGCAAGTCGACAGCGGCGATGGAGTTGGCCTTGAGGGATGCAGAGAACGGGTTGATGGCTCGGGCTGGAGCGAGTGAAGGTCAGGTGCCAGGTGGACCTCAAGACTATGTGATTTAAGCAGACTCAAATCGACCGAGGCATTGGTTGATAGGCTTTGGCGAATGAAATGAGTGGGGATTGTTTCTAGAGGCTCGTGGATCTTAGAGCCGATTCGGGGAGAAAGCCGGTGGTTTCCGGTAGTGTTGTGGGGGTCTCCGTGCGCTGAGCCGAGCAAAAAGGGTTCTTGAAAGGCCCGGATTAGGTTCGGATGGCTAAGTTTTTCTTTAGAGAGTTGTGGGGCGTGGGATCCACAGCGTGCGGTGGCGGTTGGTAGGGAGTAATTTCCGCCTAGGATTCCGCGCGATGGCCTCAAGTGCGTCGGTAGCATTAGACCAAAATCTCTTTTTAGCACATTGGGGACAGGCCCCCGGCGATTCGGGCGCACGCTGGGGACAGGCCCACGGCGATTTGAGGCACACTGGGGACAGGCCCCCGGCGATTTGGGGCACACTGGGGACAGGCACCGGGCCCCCGGCGATTTGGCGGACACGGGGGACAGGCACCGGGCGATTTGGCGGACACGGGGGACAGGCACCGGGCGATTTGGCGGACACGGGGGACAGGCACCGGGCGATTTGGGGTGATTTTGGGGGGCTGAAGGGCTTGAAGCCTAAACCCCAAGCCATCATCCAGCAATCAACCTCCGTCGAACACGTTTTCGCCTAGTACTACTTTTCCCGGGTGATATCATCGTCGGTTCAACTTTGGTGCCATCCTTAGTGGTCTGCGCCAAAACCGAAATCCCTTGGCTGATCTCCGTTTGATCAGCCGCCTTGGCCGGTATCCCATAACCCAGTAACTGAAGTCCTCAACCCTCGGAACCGCACCACGTACTCCATTTGGCCGATTGCCAAGTCCACACTATGCGTAGCCTTCCAATAGTCGAAATCCACGATACCTCCTCAGCCAACAGCCAAGCCGAAAATATCCAGGGCAAACGGGGTGCTTACGCATTCATCAGCCTGGGTTGCCCTAAAAACTTGGTCGATAGCGAGCAAATGCTAGGTATCCTCCAACAACGTGGCTACCAATTGGTGCAAAACCCGGAAGAATCGGACTTTGTCGTCATCAATACCTGCGGATTCATCGAAAACGCCCGAAAGGAATCGTTCGAAGCCATCGACCAAATGCTCGAACTGAAACGCTCTGGAAAAATCCGTGGAGTGGTGATCACCGGATGCCTAGCCGAACGTCAGAATGATAGCCTTCTGACCGAACGCCCGGATATCGATGGGCTGGTCGGCGTTTTCGGACGCGATGAAATCGGAAACCTTGTCGACCGAATCATGGACGGTCTGGATGAACAGCGCTCGGTCTTTCGACCTGCCCCTATCCGAGCTCTCTCGGATCATATGCGATTGCAAGTCACCCCCAAACATTTCGCATACCTCAAAATCTCCGAAGGTTGTGACCGTCTCTGCACTTTTTGTGCCATCCCCAAAATGCGGGGCAAACACGCCAGTAAGCCCATGGAGGATATCCTTATCGAGGCGCGAAGACTGGCTGATTCCGGCGTACGCGAATTGATCGTCGTCGCACAAGATACGACGTACTACGGCATCGACATGTTCGGTGAACCCCGTCTGCGAGAACTCCTTGAACAACTCGATCAAGTCGAAGGACTTGATTGGATCCGCTTGATGTACTTCTACCCGATGTACATCGACGAACCACTTCTGAGGACAATCGCACAGGCCAAACGAATCCTGCCCTATATCGATATGCCGCTTCAGCATGCTAGTAACCCAGTGCTAAGGCGAATGTCGCGTAGAGTCACTCGCGAGTCGACGATCGAAATGGTATCAATGATGCGTCAAACCATCCCCGATCTGGTGCTTCGAACCACCATGATCACGGGATTCCCTGGCGAAACCGATGAGCAATTCGAAGAGCTTGTCGAATTTGTCGACGATATGAACTTTGAACGCCTGGGTGTATTCACTTATTCGATCGAGTCGGACACCCCTGCATCTCGACTTGATGAGCACTTGCCGGAACGGGTCAAGAAGGAGCGTCGCAAACGATTGATGGCGGTTCAGCAAAAGAACGCTTTCGATTGGTGTGCCAAACAATACGGTAAACGCTTGAAGGTCCTGCTGGATAAGCCGGTCGACGGAGTTTCCAATTCGTGGATCGGTCGCTCCTATGCCGACGCGCCGGACGTAGACGCTTGCGTTTTTGTAACACCGACCGAGGATGTCGTCGTGCAGGCTGGCGATTTGGTCGAATGCGAGATCGTTTCCTCCAAGGAGTACGATCTAGTCGGAGTAGCCACTGAGGTGCTCAAATGTCGTCCAACGTAAAATCCTCTCAAGGCGAGATGAAACCCGATGTGTCTTCTAACCCCTGGAATGTTCCTAACGCCCTGTCCTCGATCCGTTTGGTGATGGCCATCGCCGTGTGTTTGTGCATCGAATGGCAATCATGGACGGTCGCCTTAGTGCTGTTTGTCATCGCTGCCTCCACCGATTGGATGGATGGTTGGTGGGCCAGGAAGTTTCAGCAGGTAACCAAACTAGGACGTATCCTCGATCCTTTTGTCGATAAGGTGATTATCTGCGGGGCGATGATCGCTTTGGTTGGCGCAAAAGATTCACCGATGGCTCCTTGGATGGCGACCTTGGTCGTCGCCCGTGAGCTGCTTGTCACGAGCTTACGCGGGATGGTCGAAGGCCAGGGTGGAGATTTTTCAGCGAAACAGATGGGGAAGTGGAAGATGGTCCTGCAGTGCGCTGCGGTCATCGCATCCTTGCTTTATCTCAGGGCATTGCCTGATGTGCCCGAGTGGTTGCGAGTTGGTGTACCGATCTGCGTCTGGGGGGCTATACTGCTGACGGTAGCCTCCGCGGTCGAGTACGTTATGATCGTGGTTCGAGGCACTAAACAGAAAACGTGAGACTGACTTCCGCAAGAGCGCTTGAATGAACCCGGAAAATCTAAGCCCCACCCAGCTGATCATTACCTCAGCGGTATCTTTGTTCTTTTTGACAATTGTCTTTGGCTCTTTATTCGTCCACGCTTGGGTTCTGATCGCCTGTAGGCGGGTGATGACTTGGAGCGGATGGTTGAGAGATCAATTTCATGATCAGATTGGATTGGTGGATCTACTCGGGTGCTTGGTCTACATCGTCCTAGCGCAAATTGCAGTCGCTGGTATTTTTTATCAGGAATTCAAGAGGAGTATACCTCGCAGTCCGGCTCCCATCGACTCGCCGGTTACTTTGCCGGCACCAGCTTGGATCAACGCTCCCGGGGCCTTGAGGCAAGAGGTTTCGCAAACAGAGACGTTGCAAGAGAGCGGATTAGAGAGCGGATTAGAGAGCGAGTTGAAGGGCGAGTCGGTCAAGGTCAGCAGCGAGAGTCTCAAAGAGTCTCCTTGGTTCATGTTCGCAGCCACCTTGTCGCTGGTGCTAGGTTCTCTTGCTTCCGCAGTTTGGACGCTCTTGCGTCTTAAAAGATCTCCACGTGCGATCGGAATATCTTCAGGTCGTCTTTGGCAGGATATCCTCGTGGGTGTGACGGTGTTCTTATGGATCACCCCCTTGGTGATATTTGTTAATGTCTTTGTCTCTCAGATGACGGAAATCCAGTACGAACACCCCGTTATCGACTCGTTGAAAGGAAGACCATGGGCCTTCCCATTGCTCTTTGCCAGCGCTGCGGTCTTCGCTCCGTTGTGGGAGGAATATGCGTTTCGATTTCTGTTGGTGAATTGGCTTGATACGATTCGGTGGAATAGCCAAGACCTTATGCGGATTTTTTGGGGGGGAGGACCAGGTCCGGACCAGGAAGCCCAAGTTCCAGCAATGAAGTCGGTGCTAGATGGTCAACCGATCGATATGATGGTCCATGGGACCACGGAGGTCGTCCAGGCTGGCTATCCACCTTGGTGGATTGCGATTGCAAGTGGGGTATTGTTCGGATTGGCCCACTTTGATTACGGAGTAAGCTGGGTACCCTTGATGGTTCTCGGTACGGTTCTGGCGCGAGTCTATCAGCTCCAGCGTAGTATTCTTCCTTGTTTTATCATCCACGCTCTGTTCAACTCGCTGGCGATGGCTGGTTTTGCCATGGAGCTTTTTGTCAAGCCGTCGGTGTGATCGAGTCTAACTTAGGCATATTTGTCTGCTTTGAAAATGCTAGCAAATAAGCTTAGTTGGAGATTGACTCTGGAAATTGTCGAAACAAGCTAGAGGTGGATGTACCCGATAGGATAGGGACTTCGAGGGCTAAAGGGACTGATCGCGATGATGTACACCGAGCAAACGAGCTCTGATGCACCGCCGATAGAGAGGCTCGAGAGGTCCCCTGCACCCAGAGAAGGCGTTATCCGGGAATCGGGTTTAGTCGAGGGCATGGAGTTAGCGCCATCTGGTAAGGGCCGACGGGGGAGTATCGCATTTCTTGTGAGTTTCGTAGTCCATCTTGGATTGCTCCTTTTGCTTGCTGTTTGGAGTGTTGGTCTAGGGTTGGGTCGTGGTGATGGGATCACGATTGAATCTGGGGAGAGTGGTGGCAGCGAGTTCCAAAGTTTTGAGATGGAATCGGTGCAGATGGAAGAGGCGCAGGCCGATTCGGTTCAGGCTGCGAGTAGTTTGGCCAGCCGTGAAGCGATTGCAAAGTTTTCGGAGATTGTTGACGATCGAATCGACGAGACCACCACACCGCTTGGAGCGTCGGAAGTTGTCGTGCAGGCGACTGCATCGGCGAGTTCAGCGACTGGGGGTGGTGGGTTAGGATTTGCTGAGACTTCTCTCTCAGGTCGATCCAAAGCGAATCGTACAGCGATGGTCGAGCAGAATGGTGGGAATGAGCAAAGTGAGCGTGCGGTTGCTTGGGCTCTGGAGTATCTTGCTGGGCATCAGCTCAATGATGGCTCATGGAGCATGAGTTACGATTCTTCATGTGTTGATCGTTGCACTCCTGGGTGCGATGGAAAAGACCCTTATCGGTTTGCTGCAACTGGATTGGCACTGATGTGTTTCCTGGGAGCTGGACATACGCAGAATGATGAAAAGTATGGCGACGCGGTATCTAAAGGCATCTACTTTCTCGAGCAGAATCTGCGTCGAACTTCGGACTCGGGTTATTGGGTGGATTCCGTGGCCTCGGCGCAGATGTACGAGCATGGTATCGCCACGCTAGCTCTGTGCGAGGCTTATCAAATGACACGCGCCGCGGAGCTTAAGGAAAGTTGTCAGTTGGCGATCAACTTCATCCTCAAGGCTCAGTTTCGGGATGGGGGTTGGGACTATCATCCGGGGCGGCCTGGCGATTTATCGATTGCAGGTTGGCAGGTTTTAGCGCTCAAGAGTGCGGCGGCGACGGATCTGATTGTTCCTAGGGAGACGGTTCAGGGGATCGATCGATTTTTGGATGTCAATCGAGCTGGGGAGTTTATGTTCCGTTATCGCGGGGGCAAGCCGACCAAGAGCATGACGGCCATCGGAATTTTGTTGCAAATATTCCGAGGCAAGACCAAAGACGCACGGAGTGTTGCCAACGGGATTGAGTATTTGTCCAAACAGGGCCCATCGGGTGTGGACATGTACTACAACTACTATGCGACTCAGGCGATGTTTCAGGTTGGTGGTAATGGCTGGAAAAACTGGAACTACACCATGAGAGATTTGCTTATACGCACGCAGAATCCCAATGGTCACCAACGAGGAAGTTGGATGTTTGAGGGGGATCACTCCAACAAGGTTGGGGGGCGATTTTATTCGACATGTATGGGATGTTTGATCCTTGAGGTCTACTATCGCTATCTACCTGTTTATGCTCAGAGCAGTGACGACTTTCGCTTTTAGTAGGTCTCTTGATTCGTGTGGGGTGGTTGTGTCGGGCATTAAGGGTGGTAGCTCCAAGCAATCCAAGGGGCGTCGATATGAGCAGCGGCACGAGGAGATGGCCTCGCTAGGATCGTTTCTAGGTCGGATGTTTCGAGCGTTTCTGGCGACACTTCTGATTGTAGGAGTATCGCTTGCGATTGGGACGTTTGGATACAGCTATTTTCTCCAGATGCCGCTGATCGACGGATTGATCAATGCGGCAATGATTCTCACTGGCATGGGACCGGTCGATAAGATGGAGACAACGGCGGGTAAGCTATTCGCGACGGTGTACGCGCTCTACAGCGGCTTGGCGTTCCTCTCGATGGTAGCGATCATAATCGCTCCAATCTATCATCGCTTTTTGCACCAATTCCACTTGGACGAGGAGTGAGAAAAAAGGAGACTTTCCGAGCTGAAGCGTTGTCGCTGAGTGAATTCTTTGGTCCGGTCCGCAACGAACTTTTTTTTGGCTTATCATACACACTAGGGTTTGATATTCCTCACGTGTAATCAACCATTTTTATTAAAGGAGCTGACATGTCCGAAAACCCTTACGAACCCACAGGATCCGCTTACGGCAGTGGTTCATTGCATTCGAACGTAGATTTGAGTCAGGCAGAGATCATTCGCAAGAGCCATTTGAGCCATGAGGCGAACCTCCAGAGTTTCGGCTGTCTGTACACCTTGGGAGGGATTTTAGGCATTATCGGAAGTCTCTTCTATGTGGCTATGGGAGTGTTTATTCTTGCGGGTGGCCTACCTGCCCAACCGGCGAACCAAAATGCGCCAGTGCCGAACACAAATCCAGCCGCAGCCGGACTTGTCGTGGCATTGTTAGGCCTCGTGTTTCTCGCCATTAGCATCGTGCAACTACTTGGGGGCAGAGCGATGCAAACTTTGAATCCCAGGGGCAAGGTGTTGGCAATTATCATTTCAGCGATTGGGCTGCTAGGTTTCCCATGTGGAACGTTGATATCGGCGTATCTTTTATATCTCTTGCTTTCTGCCAAGGGCGAGATGGTCTTTTCGGATCATTACAAGGAGATCATTCAGGCGACTCCTCACATCAAGTACAAGACTTCGATCATCGTTTGGATTTTCCTGTTCCTTCTTATTGCGGTCATCCTAATGGGGATTATTGCGGCTGTCGTCTCAAGGGGGTAAGTTCTGATGTCCATTGAAGAGATGGCTAGAAGAATAATGGTGAATCAATGAGTCGATCGAAATCTTGGGAAGAGCTCGAGGTTGGAAGATCAGGTCCATTGTCCAAGACGGTGCTCAGAGCGATGGCGGGTCTTTTTGAGCGATCGAATCGCGAGCAGCTCGATCGGCTCATGGAGACCTTGGAGCTTCGAGCGTACCGACCCGGTGAAGTCCTTTGTTCGGAGGGGGAGACTGCGCAGGATGTGTATGTCTTATGCAGTGGGCGATGTGGCATCTACACGCAGGAGTCGGATGGTAGGTTGCGATTGATCGACTCGGTCGATCAGATTGGTACGCTATTGGGGGAGCAAGTTTTCCGGCAGGATCGCAAGTTTCGCAGCGCGACGATTCTGACTTTATCTGACTGCGAGATTGGAGCGATTTCTGGAGAGCGTTTTCGAGAGCTTTTGCTCCAAGACCCTTCGGCAAGTGAGACGCTGGGGGTTTGGGCCGCTCGCAATGCGCGGAACAAATTGGTTGCTCTGGCCGAGGAGATAGGTGATTTCTCACAATTGCATCCGGCTGGCTTGGCGAAAGTTCGCCAATATCCACCGGGCACCACGCTTTATTCATTTGGCGAGAGATCGCAATGTGCATATGTCGTACTTTCCGGAAGTGTGAGTTTATTTGGTCCGGGTTCTAATTACTCCCATGAGACGATCCGAGCTGGTTTGATGCTTGGAGTTAAAGAGGTGATGTCAGGGAGTTCTAGGGCGGAAACTTCAGTGACTGCGAGCAACGTCGAGGTTCTTGAGGTCGATGCAGAGGTTTTGAAGAGCTACATCGAGCGGAAGGGTGGGGCTGGAACAATCCTGACGGCATTGGAGTCTGCGCACGATTTGCCGCAATTTGGGACCGTTTTCCGCAGCATGGCACAAGTGCAAGGGGAACCGTGCATTGTAAGCGACTATCGATTGCTCAATGGAGCACGAGTTCGCGTCAGGATGTTTCCGAGTCGATCGAGTTTGGAGGTAGCAAAGCAGGTAGCCTTGGGCGATGCTTCGACGTTGGTATCCTCGGATGGTAAGGTGGTTTTGTTGGTATCACCTACCAATGAACTGGTGGGGATACGGAGTTCCTCGGATTGGAGTGGGCTGGCCAATGCCATGGGTCTGGTATTGCGAAGTGGCCGGCTGAGCGAACTTCAACGTCGAGCTTTTACCAGCACGGGAGAGTTGTTGCTTGAGTCCTCATCGCTCCGAACGGCATCTAGCGCCGAGGTGCTTTGCGCCTGCACGAATGCTACCTGTGCGACATTATCGGTTGCGGCTAAGCGGGCCAAGACCGTCGAGGAGCTTATGAAGCTTACAGGTGCTGGCACTGTGTGTGGGGGGTGCCGCGGTCGTTTGCCGATGTTCTTGGGCAAGCAGGACATGCATCTTTGTCGGCTCAGCAAGATTCCGCTTGCCAGAGGAGCGTTTAAAGTTCGATTGGAGTCGGTCGCTCAAGAGCGGCTTGCTCCGGCCAAGGTAGGTCAGTTCATCCGAATCGAGGCATTGATCGATGGTGTTTGGATCGGTCGGCCTTATACACTGACAGACAGCAAAGACAGTCAGTATGAGATTGGAGTGAAGATTGAGGACGGTGGTTTTTTTTCCAATTGGCTCAATCAAGCTGCGGAGGGGACATTGCTGAGGGTATTTGCGCCCGAGGGAGACGTCTGTCCGAATCCCGCTGATGAAGTACCACTTGTGTATGTTGTGGCTGGGATAGGTGTCACGCCTGCGGTTGCTGCGGCTCGGAGGATTTCGGATCTGCGTTCGATCACGATTTTGTATGGTTACCGAACGGAGGATACCGCTGCTTACTTGCAGGAGCTGCGCGATGGAAATCAGCGCGGGAGGCTTCGGTTGGAGGAGTACTGTTCGAGTCAGAGTCGAAGGCTTACGCCGGAGATATTGCGGCAGCGGATATCAGGACTTGGGGCATGCGAGGTGATTGTCTGCGGACCGGGAGATTTCAATCGAACCTATGTGGAGTGTCTTCATGGGCTAGGTGGGGTGAGGGTTCGGGCCGATAGTTTTCTCCATGCGCAGAGGGGCCAGGGGAGCGGAGCGACTCCGGGTGCATGGCGGCAGAAGGACTTTGTGCCGAAGTGTCCGATGGACAAGCAGGTGCAACTCAAGACATCGTTGACGGGGCTCGATCAGGCGATTGAGTTTTTGAAGGAATTTGATTCCGAGCAGCCAGGGCGCTGCGATTTGAAGGTTCGCATCGAGACTGCGACGCAGCAGATCCATGATCAAGGTGCATGGGTCAAGACGCCCGAGGAGCTCGGATTCGCTGCTAGATTAGCTTGGCGAAACGCGTCGCGTTGCGTTGGGCGATTGTACTGGAAGGGTTTGCATCTGCGAGATTGCCGGGATTTGGTGGACCCGGATGCGATTGCGCAGTCGCTATTTGAGCACATGCGATTTGCGTGGAACGGAGGAGATTTAAGGCCTGCGATCACCGTGTTTTCGCCTGGTAGTCGCGATTGCCCGGGGCCGCGTATTTGGAATCCTCAGTTGCTACGTTATGCAGGGGTGAGGCTTCGATCGGGCAAGCAGATTGGGGATCCTGCCCAGAATGCGTTGACGCAGAGGATCATGGCATTGGGGTGGGAGCCCAAGGGTACCCATTTTGACCTACTTCCTTTGGTCATACAGACTCCAGAGCATGGTGCCAAGCTTTATGAGTTGCCTGTGGATTGTCGGCGCGAGGTTGGATTGAGTCATCCACAGCATCCTTGGTTGTCTAGGCGGGGATTGAGATCGGAAAGCGTCGTGTAGGGAAAGAGTGTTCAGAGCCGTG
>CAILTZ010000329.1 GCA_903837255.1 uncultured Pirellula sp.
CAGGAGCCGGTAGTGTCATACTAGTGATGAGCTTTTTGGAGCAAGTCGACGTGCCATGTGCAGCATGTGGTGGCAAGCGATTCAATCGCTCGACGCTATCGATCAAGTACAAAGAAAAAAGCATCGCCGACGTACTTGAGATGTCCATGGATCAAGCGGCGGAGTTTTTCGAAAATTTCCCGGACCTACAAAACGCGCTTCGGTGTTTGCAAGCAGTCGGATTGGGGTACTTGACCCTCGGACAGCGATCGACGACCCTAAGTGGCGGGGAGGCACAGCGGATCAAATTGGCGACGGAGTTACAAAAAAAATCCAATGGATCAACGGTTTATGTATTGGATGAGCCCACGACAGGGCTACACCTTGCGGACATCGAACGGGTCGTCAGGCTACTGTTGGGTTTGGTCGATAAGGGCAACACCATCATCATCGTCGAGCACCAACTGGATTTGATTTCGTGCTGCGACTGGATCATCGATATGGGGCCGGAGGGAGGGGCTCGTGGGGGCCAGATCGTGGGAGTCGGCACTCCTGAGCAAATCGCCAAGCTTCGCACGCCGACAGGCCAAGCCTTAGAGCAATTCCTGGCAAGCAAAAGCTAGCATTGCCAACTTTAATCGATCTGTCTGATCCGTCCAAGCCCATTGCGGGCTTTGGTTTGGCGAGCATTCTCAAACGCCCCTTGCGCCGTTACTTGGGATCGGTCGGTATCTGGATTTCGTAAGTGGTCCGAATCGGGAACGTACCAGAAGAGATTTCTCTCAGTAGTTTGAATTTTAGCTCACCTGCACTCGGAGTCTTTTGCACGTACTCAAAAAGCGATGTTGCCGAGTAGTTCCCCTTGAACATCGTGGATAGGATTCTCTCGATGTCACCTGGAATACGCAGTCGAGCGAGCACATCCTCGGGAAGCTTTGGGGTCCCCTGTTTTTCCTCGATGGCTTGGAGCAAGGCTATGCGCACCGCGAGTGTGTAGTACTTGAGTGCACTCAGTTCAGATTGCTCACTCTGTACGACAGGAAACCCGATATTGTTTCGGTAACAATACACTTCAAACATCGCCTTCTTGACGCTCGGAAGTACCCACCCCCCCTCATATTGCTCGATAAAGTTTAAAAAATAGGATTTATTTCGAAGGCTTGTATCGCCAAAGTCCATCGTGGTTGGTCTGAATTGCGTCATTCGTTCGAGCCACTTAGACGCTTCGTCGGCACTGATGAGATTTTCGTCCAACCCTCGATGCAAGAGGCATATCCATGCATCGTTATTTACAACCCCAAAATGGCCGAAAGTGTAGTAGCTTAAGCGATGGTAAGCCTCCATTCCCTTCTTGAATCGCTCTTGGTCTTTGGATGCCAAGCAATGAGCCATGTCCCAAAAGGCCAATTCGCGAACCTTGTGCGCGGGGCCGTTATAAAACGTCGGAGGAATCCATGGGTCCGCGATCGGCCCCAGGACAAGGTCGTAAACCGAGTCTAACAACTCGCGGTTGCTCTGAACGAATCTTGCCAACTCCTCAGGCAATTTAGACCAAACGGCTTGGGAATCAAAAGCACCAGCATTCAGATCCCTAGGCGAGGCAATCGATGATTCCTCGGTAAACAAATCCTGCTGTGCCTTGAGGTAGGGATGATTGATTTGTGCCAAGACCCCTTCCCATCTGCGAACCGTGTCGGAATTCTCCTCTTGGGTTGCGGTCGCGCTACTTCCTTCGACTCTCTGATCGAGGGGCAACGCAACCCCCGTCTCCATTGCGCTCTTCCATTGCTTGTGCTCTCGGTAGATCGCGCTTTCCCAAGCGAACATTTGGGTAGCGAGAAATCCTACCGCAAGAACCGCAAGGGAACTTGCCAGTGTCGCAGCGACCATCCACTTCGGAAATGTGGTTTTTATATTCTTACTCACGGCTATCTCCCTCGAGTACAAGTTTTTTAGCGAGAACTTCCCAGTCACCTCTCCAAGTCTCAGCGGGGGTAAAAATAGGAAATTGCATCCAGATGAAACTTCCACTGTCAATCCAACTACTTGCCCAAGTATTCTTCGAAAGAATCAATTGACGATGGGTTGTAGCTTGGCTGCTACCGGCAGACAACTCTAAGAGTTTCCACAAGTCTGCAACATACAGATCATGGTTTCGCAGCATGCCGATGCTAGTTGGAATCGAAGCCTGATGCATTCCCGGTTTATTGTTACCGTAGTATTGTGTTAGATAACCATCTAAGCCATCGAGTTTCTTGGATTGCTTTGTTTCCCACCAAGCAGTTGCAAGAGCAACCCTTCGGGACTGATCGCGAGCTTGGTCGTCCGCAAGTAGTTTCGCATTGGATTGGTAAGCCTCATCCCCCATCCACTCCCGAGCCTTCGAGTGCATGCATTGCCCCAACGCGATCCGTTCGATTCGTTCAGCGATATCACAATATCTAAGACGCTTGGTCGCCCTCAATCCCGAGACCAGATTCGGTATATCTGCTACAGCCGCCCGGTACTTGTCGAGCGATTTCTTGACGTCCACTTTTGGGTCGTCTTGGATCCGCATCAAATCACTTTGGAGATTTGCCAGCTCTGCCCAATAGGCTTTAAGTAACTCTTGCGGATCCCAATGTGCAAGCCAGTACTCTGGGCTTGCAGCCTGCCGCAAGAGGTCATGGGATAGCTGCTCTTTGACTTGCTCGTTTCGATCGAGGACCGCACCGATGGCTTTTACGTCACTGTCCCCAGTGAGTGTTGCAAATCCGAAGTTGACGCTCTGCGGCAATCGGGTAGCAGGCAATCGGGCAGCACTTGGGCTTTTCATAGCGAGTTGCTCGAGTTTTGTTCGGACCTCGGAGGGCATACTGGGCAAGTTCCAGATTTTCCAAAGCCCCGGTGCTAGCGGTATGGCCAGGGCCGCCAAAACGAATCCGCCATGTTGCAGGTAATACTTCCAATCGATCCGACGCTCCATCCATGGCCGCATCATCCACCAGGTGGAGATCGCGATGATCGCAAAAGATAGAATCAGAAGCCACCAAGGTGTTTCCATCGCGACAATCGCAAAGGTGCAATACGCAAGGTTCGTCAAAAGAACTGCCGGTAGAACAATCGCCGAGAGAATCGGACTTTTGATGAACTGCGATACCCATTGACCGACAATGTAAGCGGCCAAACTAACCGCAAGCAAAACCATCGTGTCG